>CAZNZH010000374.1:0-5996 GCA_964577445.1 uncultured Myxococcales bacterium | reverse complement strand
GCCGGGGCGGACGGTGAGCCAAGACGCGAGGCTATCGAGCGCCCCGCGCTCCGGGTCGCCGACGCTGGGCGCGGGGGTGGCCACCAGCGCGATGGAGCGCGTCTTGGCGGCGTCGCTGGACGCGATGCGGTGCAGGGTCTGCCCGAGGGGCAAGCAGGGCGTGCTGATCTCGGTCGGCGGGGCGCCCTGCGCGACGGCGCCGCGCTCCCACGCGGCGAAGGCCGCCATGGCCTCCTCCGGCAGGTCGAAGCCGGGGGGCGAGCGGATCACCAGGACGGCTCGGTCTGGCCGCGCCATGTGTGTGAAATGACGCAGGATATCCTCTCGATTGACCCGCTCCAGCATCTCCGCGGTCGGCCCCAGCGGGACCGCGCGGCCCAGCCCCAGCGCGGTCCCGATCGCCACCGCGATGCCGGTCGCCGTGCCGCCGAGGCCGTCGGTCGCGACCTGCTCGCGGACCAGGGCGACCAGGATGTCGAACCGGGACGCGGGGAAGGTGGGCGCCGTGGCCAGGTCGTGGAGCAGCTCCAGCATCGGACCGGCTCCGGAGACCGGCGCGCGGACCACCCAGCCGAAGACGCGACCGTCGGCGACCGTGTGCAGCGCGCCCCCCGCGTTGAGCGCGCGCTCGGTCGGCCTGAGCCCGTCGGGGTCGCCCTCGGTGCCCAGCAGCGCCGCCTGGAGCGCCAGCTCGGTCAGCCCGGGGAGCGCCGCCGGGTCGTCCAGGGGCCCGCCGCCGATGAGCAGCCCCGCAGAGAACACGCCGTCGCGCGCCGGGCTCACCACCAGCTTCAGACCGTTGGGGAGTGTGCGCGGCTCCCCACCCAGGGCGGCGGGCTCGATGGCCGCGGGGGAGGGCGGGGCGCTCGCGTGGCCCGGCGACGAGGCGCAGCCGAAGGACGCGCCACCCACGGACACCAGCACCGAGGCCCACAGCGCGATCGATCCTCTCGATCGGGTCGGTCCGGTCGGGGCGGACCCGCGCTTCAAGGCGCCGCCTTGGCGCCACAGCGCGCGGCGATGGCGTCCATGGCCTTCGACGCGCTCACGTCCTCGCGCAGCATCCCGACGAGCGGGGCGTACCACGACGGATCGATGTGGAATCGCTGAAACACGGCGGCCAGCGCCGCCTGCCGCCGCGCGCTGTCGGTGAGGCGCTCGGGGCCGCAGGTGACCGCCTCGTAGAGCTCGAGGGCGCGGGCGCGGGGCATCAGCGCGCGCAGCTTCGTCAGTTCCTGGCACCGCAACTCCGCATCTTCAGTGAGCTGGCGCATCATCGCGGGTCGCTGGGCGATGGCCCGGGTGAGCAGCACATAGTTACGCGCGTCCATGCCGTACTTGCTCGCGAGCAACTCGACCACGTCGCGGTTCTGCCCGGGGGCCGGGCAGCGGAGGTCTACCATGACACGGAGGTAGGTCCCTAAGACGTCGGCGTCCACGGTCGGAGACGCGTTCGGGTCGCCCGGGTTGGCGACGGTGGCCTCCGCCAGACGCTCGCCGCGGAAGGCCCACGCGGCGAAGGCCGAGATGGCGGGCGCGTCGACCTGGGCGATGGTGCCGAGGGCGTCGTCGAGCCACTGCGCCGCCGAACGATCGACGACTCTGCCAGTCTGCGTCAGGGTGTCGGCGATTCGGCACCGCTCGGGCGAGGTGGCGAAGCGCTGCTTCAACTCGACGCTGGCCAGGGCCACCGCGCCGCGGATCTCGGCTGGTGGCGGAGGGCTGGTGGCGATGCGCTCGAGCTCGGCGACCAGGGCGGCGCGCGCGTCGCGGACGTCGGTGGTGCGCACCACCAGCTCGATGAGGAGCACCGGGAGGGCCTCGTCGGACAGCGCCACGTTCATCTCGCGCGCGACCAGCCGCTCGTCGGTGAGCCGGGCGTTCGGGGTCGAGCCCGGGTGGTCGAGCCAGGCGCGCAGCGTCAAGAGCAGCGCGTCGCGCTGGAGCACCGAGAGGCTGAGCGCGCGGGCGACGCCGCGCAGGTCCCACGCCATGAGCAGGCGCGTGGTGTCGTCGGTGGGGTTGGGGAACCGCTGTGGCGCCGGGGTGACGCTGCGCGGGCGCTCGGTGAGCCCAAAGGGCTGGGTCGCGATCGGCGCGCGGGCGGGCAGCGCGGCGAGCTGGCCGCGGGCTGAGCGGGTCGCCTCCGCCACGCGCGCCGTCGGGACCGACAGCAGCACGCGGACCGGCGCGGTCGCGCGGAGGTCCAGCGCCAGACCCTCGAGGGTCTCGGGGGACAGCCGCGTGGCGCTCAGCCGGCTAAAGAACGGGCTGCGAGCGCGCTCATCCCCGTACAGCATGCCCACGAGCATGTCGTCCGGGGCGCCGAGCTGCCCCACCGCGGTCTGCCGGCTCCGCTCCGCACCGACGAAGAGGGCGCTGAGCAGGTCCTCTCCGATGCCGTCGGCCTCGGCGGCCGGGCGGAGGCGGTCCAGCGCCAGCCAGAGCGCGCTGGCCAGCGCCTCCTCGGGCCCGCCGACGTGGAGCGTCACCGCGTGCCAATCGATGACGACGTCGAGGCTGAGCCCCGCCCGCTGAGCCTCGCGCTCAAGGTCGCCCGTCCCGAGGCCCGCCGACGGCCCCCGCACCAGCAGCGCCGCCAACGCCGCGGCCTGGCCGGGCGTGCCGCTCTCCTCGCCCGATAAGCCCCCGCCAAACTGCACGGCGATATCGATGAGCCCGTCCGCCGGGCCCGGCACCGGCACGATTTCGATGGCGTTGGGCAGGCGCACCGGCACGTCGGCGCGCGCGCCGGCCCCGCAGAGGAGGCAAGCCAGCAGCGAGGCGGTCACGGCGCCCGCCCGCGCCCGGGGCCGGCCCAGCGCCACGCCGCGTTCGGCCCAACGATCAACGATGAGTATCAGGGTTGCCTCTCTCTGTCGGCGTGTGATAGGAGCCGCGTCTGACGCTTGGACACGCAGCCCGAGTCGACCGCGCTCTTCGCGCGCCGACAGGCAGGCCGCGAAGGTATCGGGCGGGCGTTTCGCCCGCTTTTTTTTTATGCCTCAACCACAACTCGCAGAGATGATGCAGCGACTGGCGGCCCTCGTCGAGCCGGTCGTGACCCGTGAGGGGTTTGAGTTGGTCGACATGACCTTCCGACCCTCGGGGCGTCGCCACGTCTTGGGGGTCATGATCGACCGGCTCGGCCGGGAGACCTATGCGCCACCGGCGCGTTCTGGCGACGACGACATCGAAGACCTCGGCACGGTCGGCATCGCCGATTGCGTGAAGATCTCCAAAGCGCTGTCGCCGGTCCTCGACGTCGAGGACCTCATCACGACCGCCTACACATTGGAAGTGAGCTCGCCCGGCCTGGACCGCCCCCTGAAGACACCGCGTCATTTCGCCATGGCGCGTGGCCTCTCAGCCCGCGTGAAGACCCGCGTCCCGGTGGGCGGCGAGTCCTTCTTCATCGCGCCGATCCTCGAAGCCGGCGACGAAGCCGTGACCCTCGAGGTGCGCGGCGCACCCGTGGAAATCCCCTATCGCCTCATCTCGCGCGCGAACCTCGAGGTTCAGCTCTGAGGAGCCGGACGCTCTCCCCCATCCCGGCCCCGCAAGGGCTAGCAGCGAAGCCGCTCGGACACGGTTGCCCGTACCGATTCAGGAGACACGATGGACGTCGATAGCTTGAACATGACCCTGGATCTGGTCGCCAAGGAGAAGGACATCTCGCGGGATGTGCTGGTCCAGGCCATCGAGAGCGCCATCGAGACCGCGGCTCACAGGGTCTTCGGGATCGAGCGCGAGATGGAGGCGGTCTTCAACCCGGAGATCGGCCAAGTCGAGCTGTTCCAGTACATGGAGGTCGTCGAAGATGTCGACACCGAGGACATCGAGACCAAGGATCGGCAGATCTCGCTCGATCAAGCCAAGCGTGTCGACCCCGAGGCCGAGGTGGGCGATGAGCTGGGCTTCCAGATCTTCTATCTGGACCAGGATCTGAGCCGCGCCGAGGAGGAGGACCGCAAGTACGGCGACATCCTCGGCATCAAGCAGGCGCGCAGCACCTTCGGGCGCATCGCGGCGCAGACGGCCAAGCAGGTCATCATCCAGCGGGTCCGCGAGGCCGAGCGGGCGAAGATCTTCGAGGAGTACAAAGACCGCCAGGGTGAGCTGGTGACGGGTATCGCGCGCCGCTTTGAGCGTGGCCACGTCATCGTCGACCTGGGCCGCGCCGAGGGCATCCTGCCCAGCCGCGAGCAGATGCACCGCGAGAGCTATCGTGCTGGTGACCGCGTGCAGGCCTATGTGAAGGAGATCCGCTCCGATTCACGCGGCCCGCAGATCGTCTTGAGCCGGACCGACGCGGGCCTCATCTTCAAGCTCTTTGAGATGG
This sequence comes from uncultured Myxococcales bacterium, assembly GCA_964577445.1. Lineage (GTDB taxonomy): Bacteria > Myxococcota_A > UBA9042 > PHBI01 > JACKFB01 > JACKFB01. The sequence continues at coordinate 1,654 of CAZNZH010000374.1, read as the reverse complement.
AAGTGCCCGAAATCTATGAGGGAATCGTGCGCATCGTCGCCGTGGCCCGCGAGCCGGGTGAGCGGACGAAGATCGCCGTGGCGAGCCGGGATCTCGACGTCGATCCGGTCGGCGCCTGCGTCGGCATGAAGGGCAGCCGCGTCCAGGCGGTCGTGCAGGAGCTCCGCGGCGAGAAGGTGGACATCGTCCCCTACAGCGACGACATCGCGAAGTTCGTCTGCAACGCCATCGCGCCGGCCGAGGTCAGCCGCGTGCTCATCGACGAGAAAAACGAGACCATCGAGCTCATCGTGCCCGACGACCAGCTCTCGCTGGCCATCGGTCGCCGCGGTCAGAACGTGCGCCTGGCGTCGCAGCTCGTCGGTTGGCGCATCGACATCACCAGCGAGAGCAAGGTCGAGGAGTTCAAAGACGAGCTCCGCTACTTCCTCGCCCAGGAGATGCCCGAGTTCGACCGCGGCAACATCGAGTACATGTTCAAGCTGGGCTTTCACTCAGCGGAGAACATCATCAACGCGGACGCGACGGAGATCACCGGAGTCCCCGACGTGGACGAGGATTTCGCGATGCGTCTGCAGGACATCTGCGAGGACCTCGTCGAGGCGCGCTCCACCGGCAAGCTCTGGGCACCGGATGGGCGCGAGGCGGCCATGGCGCGACTTCGTGGTGGCGGCAAGGCCGTCGTCGTCAAACCGGCGCCCGCCAGCGCCGATGGAGATGTGACCCCGGGTGACGGCGCGTGAATCAGCAGAGTCGGTCTCGATGCGGGCTTGCGCCGCGTGCCGTACCAAGCGGCCACGCGCGGAGTTGGTTCGCTTCGTGGCCGACGGCGCTCGTGTGGTCGCCGATCTCCGGCGCCGCGCGGGGGGCCGAGGCGTCAACCTCTGCCCCGCCGTGGGCTGCGTCGATCTAGCGATAAAGCGTCGCGCGTTCCCGCGCGGGCTCAGGCGTTCGGTCCAGGTCGATCGTGACGCGATTGTGGCGGATTTGCGCGCGGCGTTCGCGGCCGAGCTGGAGCGTGAGATCGCGGGCGGCCGCCGCTCCCATCATATAGAGGATGCAGCGGGGCGCTCGGAGGTGCCCGCGGAGCTGGCGGACTGCCGGGCCGCCCTGGCCGATTCGAGCTCGCCCCTGGGCGGCGTCCCCGTGGTCGTCACGAGGGCCGCTTCAGCCGCGCGTGTCGCTTGGCTCGCGTCGGGATTGCAGCGTTTACAATCACAGGGTCGGGTGCTATGAACCGCCTCCCCGTCGTGAGGGCGACCCCCTCAAAGACGTTGTGACTGCGCGGTCTTGCCGCGAGATGGATGGGAATGAGCAGAGTACGCGTATACGAGCTAGCCAAGGATCTGGGTCTGGATCACACGGTGGTCGAGGCTCGATGCCATGAGCTGGGAATTGAGGTCGAGAACCACCTCGCGCAGTTGACCGAAGAGGACGCTGCACTCGTCCGCGCCGCCCTGCGGGACAACCCGTCTGGCGAGGTCACCGAGAAGCGCGTTCAACAGACGGTCATCCGGCGCCGGCGCCGTGGCGATGAGCGCAGCAGCACGGAGGCACCCGCCCCCGCAGCAGCGGCCGCCGCAGCACCTGCGGTCGAGGCGGCACCGGTGCGGCGACGCGTCGCGTCAGCCGGCCCCGCCGCGCCTCGAGCGGC
>CAZNZH010000373.1:5435-6013 GCA_964577445.1 uncultured Myxococcales bacterium | reverse complement strand
CAGGTCTCGTCCCAAGACAAAAAATGTGTAGTCTGGGCGTCAGACGCCTGTTTCTGCCCGCCTGTTTCTGCCTGTTCCTGCCATGACGCCGACTCTCCAGGTCCCGTCCCAGGACAAAAAATGTGTAGTCTGGGCGTCAGACGCCTATTCGCCTATTCTTCGCGGGGTTGACTCAGCGAGAGATCTTTGGCACTCGACGCAGGCATGAACTCTCTGCACCGCGCATCGCTCGCTGTCTTGCTCTGCATCACCCTCCTGTCGCCTTCGCTCGCGCTGGCCAACACGGACTGGACCGTCCGCTTCATGTCCGACCCGGAGCTGGTCGATGTCGCTGGCGCACCGGATGGCGCGCTGTACGTCCTGGGCTCGAAGGGCCAGCTCTGGCGCTCGCGCGGTAAGAGCTGGGAGCGGCTGGACCGCGGCGCCACCCAACACCTGTACGGGCTCGCCATCGCCAGCGGGAAGGTCTTCTGCGCCGTGGGGAGCGGGACCCTCTGCTCGCAGGATGGCGGCAAGACATTCACCCGCGGCTGGGTGAGCGCGACATTCAACGACGCGCTGGCGCTCGACGCGCGGCG
>CAZNZH010000373.1:0-5425 GCA_964577445.1 uncultured Myxococcales bacterium | reverse complement strand
GGTACGGCGGCGCCGTGGGGCGCTCTGAGGATGAGGGGCGCACCTGGGCGTTCAAGCCGATCGACGGCAAGCCTTCGCTGAGGGCCGTCGCGCGCGTGACGAAGACCGTGCTCATCGCCGTCAGCGACAAGGGAGAGGTCTTCCGAAGCCCCGACGAGGGCGCCACCTGGGGCAAGACGTTTCAAGACAACCTCGCGCGCGCGCTGCGCGACGTGTGGAGCAGCGAGGGCCTGACCATCGCGGTCGGCGACGGCGGGGTCATCCTCGCGTCGGGAGACGACGGCGCGACGTGGACGGTGGCGAAGGGCGTGCCCAAAGAGCGGCTGGTGTCCGTGGGCGGCGACGCGACGGGGGTTCAGGTCGTCGCCGAGAGCGGGCTGGTCCTCCAGTCCCGCGATGGCGTGACCTGGGAGACCACGGCGGCCTCGGCACCCTTCCCGGGCAAGAAGGCGACCCGCGCGGCCATGCGCAAGGGGGTCCTCTCCGCGGTCGACGCCGAGGGGCGGATCTCCACCTTCAAGAAGGGGCAGTGGTCTGAGGAGTGGACCGGTCCGCGCGCTCAGCTTCATGCGCTCTCAGGCGAGGTCGGCTCGGGCGTCTACGTCGCCGGCAGCGGCGGCACCCTGCTCTACAGCAAGGACGGATGGGCCTTCACCGCGCAAGCGAGCGGGACGACGCAGGCGCTGCGCGGGATCGCGGCGCTCTCGCCGAGGCACGTCGTCGCGGTGGGCGACGGCGGCACGATCCTCGTCACCGAGGACGCCGGGAAGCGCTGGCGGAAGGTCGACGCCGGGCTCACCGAAGATCTCCATGACGTGCGCGCACTCGAGGGCAAGCGCCTCATCGCGGTCGGTGGCCGAGGCGTGGCGCTGCTGTCCAAAGACGGTGCAAAGACGTGGGAGCGGCTCGATACGGGCGTCACCCGCGATCTCCGCCGGGTGCGGGCGATCACGGCGCAGCAGCTCTTCGCCGTGGGCGAGCAGGGGACGCTGGTGATGTCGGCGGACGGTGGTGCGAGCTGGAGCGCGCTCGCCCTGCCGACGAAGGAGCGGCTCGAAGACGTCTGGGCGCACGAGGACACGCTGGTCGTCGTGGGGGCGAACGACACCGCCCTTCACAGCGCCGACCGCGGAAAGACCTGGCTGTCCCTCTCGCTACCCAAGGTCCCCGACGGGAAAAAGAAGGCGCTGGTCACGCTCTGGTCGCGCACGCCGCGTTCGCTGTGGATGGCCGGCTACAACGGTCGCCTCTACATCAGCGCCAATCAGGGGCGCACCTTCAAACCCCAGCTCTTCTACCCCGTCGAGGACACGAACGCGCTCGCCGGTGGGGGGGCGGTCGTGTTCGCGCTCGCGGACAACCAGATGTATGGGCGGGAGCTGCCGCCGATCGTCTCCGACGAGGCCAGCCGGTGGCAGGTGCTGCGAACCGAAACGGAGCGCACTCTGAGCGCCGTCACCGGGCTGCCCGACGGCTTCCTCCTCGGCGGCGACGACTCGAACCTGTACGAGCTGAGTGACGTCAGTCGGAAGCTCGAGCCCGTCGACACGGGGTTTCGTAGCGGCGCCACCGTCCCCCGGTTTCACGCGCTCTGGGCCGGCGAGAGCGGTCGCCGCTACGCCGCTGGCACCTTCGCGAACAGCGGCATCCTGCTGCGCTCCGACGATCACGGCGGCACATGGGAGTTGCAGCGGCTGGGGCTGGGCGACAAGTACGGCCTCCTCGCGCCGCTCTTCGACCTGCACGCGGTGTCCAACGACGAGCTCTTCCTCGTCGGCACCCAGGGCAAGCTCATTTACGCGACCGAAGGAGGCGCGCAGGGCAAGGGGCTCGAGAGCCACCTGAAGGACAAGTTCGGCGCGATCGCCGCGGTGGACGCCCGGACGTTGATAGCGGTGGGCGAGCTCGGCGCGATTCGCCGCTCCGGCGACGGGGGCGTCACCTGGGAGGTCGTGCCGGCAGACACCACCGCCAATCTGCTCGGGGTCTGGACCGACGGCGCGAAGACGGTCTGGGCGGTCGGCAGCGACGGCGCGATGCTCCAGTCGCTCGACGGCGGCCTCACGTGGAAGGTGCGTGCGCCCCAGACGACGGAGCGCCTGTGGGGCATCTGGGGGGACGGCGCCGGCAACCTTTACGCCGTTGGCGAGGCCGCGACGCTGCTTCGGTCCAAGGACGCCGGCAAGAGCTGGACGCGCGAGCTCGTGAGCGTGGGCGTCGATCTGCTGGGCATAGGGGGCAAGCGCAACGGGCCCGTCTGCGTCGTGGGTGACGACGGGTACGTGCTCCGGCTCCCCGGCCCGGACGAGACGAAGGAGGCGCCCACGGCGCAGGCGTGGAGGCCCGCGAACTTCCGGAAGGCACCGGCGCTGCCGGCGGGCTCGCTGCCGACCCATTGGCGCGCCACGGCCATCCCGACCGGCCTCTCGAGCCCCCTCAACGCGATCTGGGCGCGCGGCGACGTGGTGGTCGCCGTCGGAAACGAGGGCTGGGTCGTCCGCTCCGAGGATGGCGCGAAGACCGTCGAGCGCGTGCCGCTGGGAGTCATCACCGACCTCGCGTCGATCTGGGGCGATGGCGAGGTGCTTATCGCCGTGGGCAGTCACGGCGTCGTGGTGCGCTCCGACGACCTCGGGAAGACCTGGAGCCAGCGCGCCTCCGGCGTCACGAGCGAGCTCAAAGCCATCGCCCGAATCGGCGCTGAGCTGTGGGCGGCGGGGTTCGACGGCACGGTGTTGCGCTCGAGCGATGGGGGCGCGACCTGGACCCAAGAGACGACGCACAGCGACGCGGCGCTCTTCGCCATCGGCGGCCCCTCCAAGGAGCGCGTGTTCGCCGTCGGCGCCGAAGGGACGATCCTCGTGCGCACGGAGCGCGGCTGGCTCAAGGCGAAGAGCGGCGTCAGCGGCCTGCTCGAGACCTTCCGCTACAGCGACGGCGTCGCGTACGCGGCGGGGCCTTCGATCATCCAGAGCAGCGATGGCGGCGCCACCTGGGAGCCGGCGAGCGTGTCGGTCTCCGGGGTCACATCCATCATCGAGCGCGCGCCCGGCGAGCTCACCTTCTTCTCACACTCCGGCTGGCACGCGCACTTGGGCCCGGGTGGCGGCGCGGAGGCCGCGAAGGGCCGCGCGGTGTCCGGGGCGCCTGTGGGCTGCGGTCACTTCGACGGCGCGACGACGGGCTGGGGCGTCACGTACAGCGGGCAGATCGCGAAGCTCGAGGTGAGCGCGACGCCGACCGCAGCCCCGGCCAGCGCGAGCGCCGACGACTCGAAGCCACAGGCGCCGCTCAAGTGGAGGCCCGTGCCCGGCGCGCCGAAGCAGATCAACGGGATCGCCGCCAGCGACCGCGGACTCATCGCCGTCGGGAAGGGCGCGATCTACACGTCGGCCCACGGGACGAGCTGGCAGAGCGTCCGCTCACCGGCCAGCGAGCAGCTCTACCAGGTCGCCGCGCGCGGGCCGGTGGCGGTCATCACCGGCACGCAGAGCCTGGTGCTCACGTCGCAGGACGGCGGGCAAACGTGGACGGCGCAGCGCTTCTCGGTCGACTTCGGCGTGGGTGCGCCGGTGGCCCTGAGCCCCTCGGAGTGGTTCATGCCGGCGAAGAAGGGAGTCCTGCTGTTGTCCGTCGACTCGGGGAGAAAGTGGAAGAAGAAGCAGCTCGATACGGATCAAAATATCAGCGCAGTGGCGACCACTTCAGACGGCAGAGTGCTGGTGAGTGACAGCCGTAGACGCCTATTCGTCTCCAAAGACCGCGGCGTCACCTGGGCCACGTCGACGGCGCTGGAGACCCATGGCCCCTCGGTGTCGAAGATGGCTGTGAGGGGCGACGAGATCGTCATCGCCGGCACCCAGCGGCTGGTGCGCTCGCCCGACGGCGGCGAGACGTGGGAGGTGCTGCAAACCCCCACCGCGAAGCCGATCTACGGCCTGCACCTCGCACCGGAGCGGCTGGTCCTCGCGGCGTCCAACGGCGAGGTCTTCTCGACGAGCGACCGCGGAGCGACCTGGACCGCGGCCCGCGCGCCCGACGGCTTGACGGACGTGACGATGAGCGCGACCGGCGGTCTCTTCGGCCTCGCCCGCTTCGGTCTCGTCACCGAGGCGCGGTGACCCGAAGCGGGCGCGGTCCCTCGGCCGCGCGCGCGGGCGCCGCTACTCGCCCAACCCGACCAGGTGCGCCTTCCCATCCGCGAGATCGGCCACGATGAACAGCTCGCCCCCGGCTCCCACACGCTGATCGGGTGCCGACGGGATCAGGGCGGTCAGCTTGAACGTCAGACTCCAGCAGCGGGGGCCGGTGCACTTGGGGCCGCCCGCGAGCATCTGCTCGGCGCGCACCAATCGGTAGTCGTCGACGAGGTGACCGGTAGGAAACGCGCGCTCTGCCAGCGCGATGGCTTGCTCCAAGTCGGCGCCAGTCTTCGTCTGACCTGCCATCGAGATACCTCCATCCCTGTGCAGCCCGCTGCCCGTTGTCGGTCCGCAGCCCGCGCCCACAATCAGCGCCGCCGACGTGACCCCTGCGAGCCGAAGCCGGCCCATCGTCTAAGGGCCCGTGCCGGGACCGCCCCCAGCGGCACCGCCTGCCCCTCCAGGCGCGGGTGCTGCTGGCGCCGCTGGACGGTCCCAGCCCTTCGACGCGGCGTAGGCCCGGACCTGACCGATGAGACCGTTGAGCACTCCCATGCCCGTAGCGTAAGCCCCTCCGCCACCGCCGGGCACATCGGCGGGGGTAATCACGGTATTCCAATGCCGCGTGACCGCCCCGACGAACGCATTGAACCGGGCCGTCACCTCGGGCGCGAGCGCCGCCCGGGCCGCGGCGGCGTCCGCGTGCGCAGCCGCCGGAACCGTGAGCGCGTCAATGGCGCGATTCGCGGTAGTCCAGTTGCCCGCGCCGATGGACGAGACGAGATGGTCCGTGTTCCAGTGATACCACTCATGGGCGCTCGACGCCGCCGTCGCGTGCCAGTTCGCGCCGGCCCCGCCCGCACCCACGGTGTCATAGTCGGCCATGTCGTCGATCGCGGCCTTCCAGTGGTTGGGGGATCCCGCCCTGTTGTTGATGTTGCCCCCATCGACAGGGTTCGCCGTGTTCGGCGTTGTCATCGAACTCGGCAAACTCGGCCACGGCCGGACGTTCACGGTGCCAGACACCACCATGCTAGTGACGTCAGCTCGCCAATTTGCCCCGTCGCGAACGACAGTCCAGTTAAGAACTTCAACGCCCGGCGTGCAGTTGTTGCCGCTCGCCCCACGGGTCGGGCTGCCAGACGGGCCAACACTCTGGTTGGCGACGACCGCATCCTTGCTGGGACTAACGCTGAAGGAGCCGACTGCGCTCGACCGCGGACCCGACTTGCCGAACTCCGTCCGCACCTGTTGCGCCACCGCGCGCCCCTCGCCGCTGCGCT
>CAZNZH010000372.1:0-6015 GCA_964577445.1 uncultured Myxococcales bacterium | reverse complement strand
AAAACGGCGAGGTCACGCACACGCACTGTCAGGCCTCCGCATCGCCGCTCAGCCACGCCTCGGATACCACAGCCGAGCGCGCGAGACAGCTTCGCGGCGCCCGGCAGCGCGAGCGGACAAGGATCAGCGCATGAAGCTGGTCAGCCGCTTGGCGACGCGCTCGATGCGCTCGTTGACCTCGGCGGCCAGCGACTCCATGTCGTCGCGGGCGACCATCGAGAACATGACGTCCGGGCGCAGGAAGTGGACCCGGCAGCGGTCGTCTTCGCGCTCCTCGACCACGACGTTACAGGGCAGCAGCGCGCCGATCGCCGACTCGGCCACGATGGCGCGGTGGGCGAAGGGCGGGTTGCACGCGCCCAAGATCGTGTAGGGCCGCATGTCGGCGTCGAGCTTCTTCTTCAGAGCGCCCGCGACGTCGATGGTCGACAGGACTCCGAAGCCTTCGTCCGCCAAGAACTCGGTGACGCGCTCGACCGCCGCGTCATGTCCGAGCGGCACGTCCGCGGTGTAGGCGTAGGGGACGAGATCCATGAGAGCCTCCGTGTCGGGGGTACTGTGCCCAATCTCACAGGCACCTGTGTGAAATAACACAACGCATGCCCCCATCGGGGCTTCCCAAGGGACTGTACGGCGTAGGAGCAGAAATGCACGTCTCGCGCCGCCTGGCCTGCCACGCCGGCCAAGCCATGAACGCCACACCCAGGCTCGACCGAAAAACTCAAGAGCGCGCGGCGAAGCCGGGCGACGCGAAGACGTGCTGTCTCTCCACGGCCCCAGGGCGTAGCAAGTCCCATGCCAGCGCGCGGGGGGCTGGCGTCCCGCGCGGGGACCGGCGAAAGCGCCGAGAGCGGTCCGGCGAAAGCGCGCCATTCGGCACGTTCCTTGCGTGGTGTCAGGGTCTGTGGGAAAGGCCCCTTTGCCTGGGAGGCGATCATGGGTAGCGGTTGGCGCGTGAGTCGGGTGGTCGTGCCTGTGGACATGTCGGAGACCTCCATGGGCGCGGTCGAGATGGCGCTGAAGTTTGCGCCGGCGGACGGCGTTCATGTGATCTCGGTCTTGGAGCCGCTCACCGCGATCGAGCCCGGGGTGATCTACGGCACCGTGAACGACGTGGAGCGCAGCAGGCTCGTCCGCGCCTCCATCGAGAAGAAGCTGGCGGAGCGCCAGATCGAGGGCATCCACGTCGAGGTGCGCTCGGGTTCGCCCGCGTTGACGATCTGCGACTACGCGGTGGACGTGGACGCGGAGCTCATCATCATCTCCTCGCACGGCCGCACCGGGATGCGGCGCCTGCTCATCGGCTCGGTGGCCGAGGCCGTGGTGCGGCACGCGACCGTCCCCGTCCTGGTGCTGCGTCTGGCAAAGCCGAATAATCTGTGACTACCCGTGCTTGGAGCTCACATCATGGAAACGCGTTGGATCGCCGCGCATGACTTCTCCGCGTGCTCGGACTCGGCCGCCCGCCAGGCCGCGCGCGACGCGGTGACCGAGAAGGCGCACCTCGTCCTGCTCTACGCGCTGGACCCTGAGGTCATGGCTCCGCCGGTGGAGTGGGCCACGGGCGCTGCGATCGCCCCGTCGGCGACGCACCTCGCGGAGACGCGCGCCGCGGCACGCCAGCGTCTGGAGGCCATCGCGGACGCCCTCAGAGCCGCGCACCCTGGCCTGGCCGTCAGCGCGGAGGTGCGCGACGGCCACCCGGTCGATGTCATCTTGGAGGCCGTAGAAGCGGACAGCGCCTCGCGGATCATCGTGGGGACCCACGGCCGCCGCGGCCTCCGGCGCCTCTTTCTGGGGTCGGTCGCCGAGCGCGTGGTCCGCGCCTCCCCCGTGCCCGTCCTGGTGGTTCGCGAGACCTGACCGGGCGCCACGCCGGTGCGGGCGGTGCGGGCGGTGCGCACCAGCCACGCCCGAGCTCAGTCGTGGCTGGCTGCGCGCGCCGGCAGCATATCGTGTTTCTCCATGCGGTAGCGGAGCGCGTAGCGGCTGATGCCCAGCAGCCGCGCGGCTTGGCTCTGGTTGCCGTCGGTGCGGTCGAGGGCCTGGGTCAGTAAGCTGAGCTCGACCGCGTCGAGCTGCACGCCGCACTCGGGCAGGACGAAGCCCGCTCCGAACGCGTCGGGTCGCGGCGCGCCGGGGCCGACCCGCCGCTTGATCTCGGGCGGCAGGTGGTCGCGCCGGATGATCGTCGCGTCGCGCTCGAGGATGAGGATGCGCTCGATGACGTTGCGCAGCTCGCGCACGTTGCCCGGCCACTCGTAGCGCTGCATGGCCAGCAGCGCCTCTTCGGAGATCCCCTCGACAGGGCGGGACATCCGGCGATTGAAGTGGTGGAGGAAGTGGTTGACCAGCGGCGGCACGTCCATCGGGCGTTCGCGCAGCGGCGGCACGTCGATGATGATGACGCCCAGGCGGAAGTAGAGGTCCTCGCGAAACCGCCCCGACTGCACATCCGCCCTGAGATCGCGGTTGGTCGCGGCGACCACCGACGCGTCCAGGGTGATGTCCACCAACCCGCCGACGCGCTTGAAGCGACGGTTCTCGAGGGCGCGCAGCAGCTTCGCTTGCATCCCCTGGGGCATCTCGCCGATCTCGTCGAGGAAGATCGTGCCGCCGCGGGCGACCTCGAACAGGCCGCGCTTGGTCGTGCGCGCGTCGGTGAAGGCCCCCTTCTCGTGGCCGAAGAGCGTGGATTCGATGAGGTGCTCGGGGAGGCTGGCGCAGTCGACCTCCATGAAGGGGGCGTCGGCGCGGGGGCCCTGGCTGTGGATGGTCTGGGCGACGAGATCCTTGCCGGTGCCCGATTCGCCCTGGATGAGCACCGTGGGCGCGTCGATGTCCTCGAGGCGGCTGAGGATGTCGAAGACGCGCAGGATGGGCGGCGAGACGCCGATGAGCTTGCCGTAGCCTTCGCGCTGGCGATCGCGCAGGTGGCGGACCTCCTGGGTCAGCCGGTGCTGGGCGATGGCGCGCTCGAGCTGAAGTGAGACCTCGCGAAGATCGAAGGGCTTCGAGATGTAGGCCACGGCCCCCAGGCGCGTGGCCTCGACGGCGCTCTCGACCGCGCCGTGGGCGGTGATGACCAGGACCGGGACGTTGACGTCGGCCTCGCGGATGCGGCGCAGCGCGGTGATGCCGTCGGTGCGCGGCATGTTCAGGTCCAAGAGCACGGCGTCGGGGATCCCAGCCAAGACCTTCTCAACGCACTCTTCGCCGTCTTGGGCCTCGCTGACTTGGTAGCCCTCGGCCTCGAGATGCTCGCGCAGCGACCAGCGAATCAACTCTTCGTCATCACAAACCAGCACGCGCAGGGTCATAGCGGGGCCTCCTCGACTCACGCGGCGTGACGGGCCGCCTGTGCGATATAACACACCGATCGCATCCGTAGGGTGGAGCGTGCGAGCAATGCACGGATCGTGCCGAACGGCGAAGCGCACCGGGGCGGCGGCGGCGTCCGTGGAGCCAAACCCGGGTTTCCCATCGCGGGCGCCGGCTCGGCGAGCGCTGTCCACGCGCGGCGCACGTCGGGTAGACCGTCGCGCCGGGTGTGTGAAAACACACAGCGCTCCGGCTTGGCGACATCGTCAGCCAGCGCAGTCGGCACAGACGCGCGTCTCGGGGATGATCGCGAGGCGTCGCGCCGAGATCGAGTCGCCGCACTCGTCGCAGGTCAGGGCGTCACCCGCTTGCAGCCGCTCGAGGGCGGTTCGAATCGCGGCGATCTCGGCGACGGTCTGCGGCAGCAGCGCCTCCACCACCTCGTCGTTCTGGCGTTGAATCGCGCGATCATCCCAGTCGCGGGACACCTCACGGCCGGCGTTGTGCTGGTGTGCGTCGATGCGCTCGAGGCGGGCGCCGAGCGTCGCGAGCTGTTCTTCGAGCTGGGCCTGGACCTCGCGCTCTTTAGGGCTGAGTTGGCGAGCGGCTTGCTGGGACATGCTTCCTCCGGCGGGTCATACGCGCGGATTGGGACCGCGCGCGGCGTACAACGCAGCAATATCAATACCAAGTCCCGCGAGCACGCTGAGCGCGCGGGCGCCGATGAGCTCAGCCGAGGACGCGCCAGCGCAGGAGCTCCTCGAGCATGCGCGCCTGCAAGTAGCCGGACTGAAAGAAGTAATCCGAGCGGTTGCCGAAGCTCTTGTGGCCCACGACGTAGAGGTCGGGCTCGGGGTGCATCAGGACCTCGGGGCCCGGCGGCGCGGGGGCGCGGGCGTGAAAGACCGGCCGCCGCGGGCCCGCCTCGTCTTCTTTGCGGAGCAGTTGAGCGAGCTTGCGCGGGCCGCGGGTCGCGTAGTCGAGGTGGACCTGGAGGCCCTCCAGCGAAGTGAAATCGGGCGTGAACCCGACCATCGCCAGGATCTCGTCGAAGACCATGCGCGCGCCGCCGGACAGCGTGACGTCGAGGAGGCCGTCGCGGGAGGGGCCGACGCGCTCGACCCAGTTCTCGCGGTGCAGGCGGATCGCGCCCCCGGCCGCGGCCGCCAGGTTGGCGAGGCGGGTGAGCTCGGCGCGACCGGACAGCGAGTCGCCGTCGATAGGCTCGATGGGGTCGGGGCCCGGGTGGCGCACGACCCACTCGACGCGGGTGGTGGGCGACTCCCGAGCCAGCTCGGCCAACAAGACGGCCGCGGTGGCCGCCGAATACCCAGCTCCCACCAGGAGGATCCGGCGACCGCGGAAGCGCTCGCGCGCCGAGCCCGCGAGGTCCGGCAGCCAGCCCTCGATGCGACCAGCCTCACGCAGGGCCGTCTCGCCGGGGGCCGGGATGCCGCCGCGGCCGACCCACGCCGCCTTCTGGGTGATGCCGGTGCAATCGATGAGCACGTCCGCGTGGGCGACGCGCTCGCGGCCGCGTGCGTCCTGGAGCAGCAACCGAAACGGGCTGTCCGCGCGCTGAGGCATCCGCGGGTGGTCGGTGCGCAGCGCGCGCTCGCGGCCGGCGGCGACCAGGCGGTGCTGAAGGCGCAGGGTCGGCGCGATGCGCGGGTGCTGTGCCAAAGCACCCAGATAGCGCCGCACGAACTCGCCGACCGACGGGCGCTCGTCCCAATCCACCGGGCAGGGCAGGCCCGCTTCAGCGAGGTCTTGAAGCGCCCCGTCGGCGACGTTCATCCGCCAGGGCGTGAAGAGCTGGACGTGGGAAAAGCGCGCGAACCCGGCGCCAACGCTCGCGCCCGCCTCATAGACCAAGACCTCCAGCCCCAGCGCGGTCAGCGTGCGCGCGGCCTCCAGCCCGGCGGGGCCGGCCCCGATGATCGCGACCTTCGGCCGCAGCCGCGAAGGGGCGGCCGAGCGGCCCGCACCTTCAGATGGACCGCCCACTACGTGTCCCAGAGCCGGGTCGACATGTAGCGCTCGCCGATGTCGTTGACGAGGGTGACGATGAGCGCGGGGCCCTCGGCGCGACCGTCGCGGATCTCGGCCTGCACGGCGCGGGCGAGGTCGCGGACGCCGGCCATGTAGGCGCCCGACGACTGCCCGCCGAAGATGCCCGCCTGGGCGAGGCGCTGGCTCATCCGCCACGCGACGTCCACGTCGGAGTCCCACATCCGGTCGATGACGGACTTGTCGAGGATGGCGGGCACGATGTCCTCGGGATCTTTGAGAGGCTTGAGGCCCTCGACGCCTGGAAACGCGTCGGGTACCACGCAGTGAACCTGCACCGAGGGCTTCAGCTCTTTGAGGCGCTTGCCGACGCCGGTGATCGTCCCGCCGGTGCCGACGCCCGCGACGAAGTGGGTCACGCGCTGCGCGGTCTGCTGCCAGATCTCCTCGGCCGTCGACTCGTAGTGGGCGCGCCAGTTGTACTCGTTGCCGTACTGGTTGCAGAAAAAGTACCGGTCGGGATCGGCCTCGGCCAAGCGCCGCACCTCGCGCAGGGCCTCGTCGTAGCCGTCTTGCGCCGACGTGTAGTGGATCGTCGCGCCGTGGGCGACCATGCGCTTTTTGCGCTCGGCCGAGGCGTTGTCGGGGATGACCAGCTTGACCGGGATGCCCAGCACGCTGCCG
>CAZNZH010000371.1:0-6054 GCA_964577445.1 uncultured Myxococcales bacterium | reverse complement strand
GTCTAGCGGCCCGCGTCTGCGCGCCTCGCCGCTCTTGGCCGCCATGGCTTTGCCTCGTCCCCAACCTTCCGCCGACGCGCGCGCCGGGTCAATAGCCTGCTCCGATCCCTGAAAGCACTGCGCGTCGTTGACACCGGCACTGGCGCCCAGTATGCGACGCCCATGGACGACTCCACAAGCCACGACCCCCTCGAGGTCTTCCGCCCGGTCCCCCGAACCGGCGTCATCTACGTCATGCACGAGGCCATGGCCCGGGGCTTCCATTACGGCCACCCGGGCTGGGCGAACCTCGGCCAGGGGGCTCCAGAGACCGGCCCGCTGCCCAACGCCCCGCCGCGGGTGGAGAGCATCGCGCTCCACATGGCGACCCACGAGTACGGGCCCGTGGTCGGGGTGACGGAGCTGCGCGAGGCGGTGGCCGCGCTCTATAACGCGCGCTATCGGCGCGGGATGCCGTCGCAGTACACGGCCGAAAACGTCGCCATCTCCGCGGGCGGCCGCACCGGCCTGACGCGCCTCGCGGCCGCCATGGGGCCGGTGCACGTGGGGCATCTGCTGCCCGACTACACCGCCTATGAAGAGCTGCTCGAGATCTTCAAGGCCTTCGTGCCCATCCCGATCGCGCTGAACCGCGAGGAGGCCTTCACCCTGAGCCCGGCGCGCCTGCGCGACGAGATCGTCGGCAAGGGGCTGTCGGCGCTCTTGCTGTCGAACCCGTGCAATCCGACCGGCCACGCCATCCGGGGCGCGGCGCTGGCGGAGTGGGTCGCCATCTGCCGCAGCGTCGGCTGCTGGCTGATCTTGGACGAGTTCTACTCGCACTACCTCTACGGCGACGCCGCGGCCGAGGACGGACCGTCGCTCAGCGCGTGCCGCTACGTGGAGGACGTCAACCGCGATCCCGTGGTGGTGGTCGACGGCCTGACGAAGAACTGGCGATATCCCGGCTGGCGCCTGTCGTGGACGGTGGGCCCGCGCTCGGTCATCGAGCGGGTGGCGTCGGCGGGCTCGTTTCTCGACGGCGGGGCGTCGCACCCGCTCCAGCGCGCCGCGTTGCCGCTGCTCACCCAAGAGGTCGCCGACCGCGAGGCCCTCGCGATTCAGGCGACCTTCGCGCACAAGCGCGCCCTGATGTTGCGGCGTCTCGCCAGCATGGGCATCACGACGCCCGCGCAGCCCGAGGGCGCCTTCTACGCCTTTGCGTCGCTCGACGAGCTGCCGCCGAGCTTGCGCGACGGCATGGCGTTTTTCCGCGCCGCGCTCGAGCGCCAGGTCATCTGCGTCCCGGGCGCGTTCTTCGACGTGAACCCGGGGCATCGCCGCAGCCATATCCCGTCGCGCATGACGCGATTCGTGCGGCTCAGCTTTGGCCCCGACCTCGCGCAGATCGAAGGCGGCCTCTCCCGACTGCACGCGATGATCCGCGAGGCGTGATCGACCTCTTCGCGATGTACGGCATCGGGCTGGTGGGGTCGATCGTCTGGGTGCTCAACCCAGAGGTCTCGGCGGTCCTCTACGGCGACCGGGGCTGGCACCCGCTGCTGGTGGGGCTGCTCATCGGCGCTGGGCAGTGCACGACCTACACGGGCCTGTATTTCGGCGGCGAGGTGCTGGCGCGGCGCTGGAAGTGGCTGCGCGACAACATCGAGCGCACCCGGACGCGCTACGAGCGCCACCTCGAGCGCGGCTACCTGACCGTGATGCTCTTCAGCGCCATCATCGGGGTGCCGCCGCCGCTGATGGTCGCCGGGCTCGCCGGCGGCTTCGGCATCGCGTGGCGCCACGTCATGCCGGTCGCGCTGCTGGGGCGCATCATCCGCCTGGGGGTGCTGGCCGCCGTGGGCGATCAGGTGCTCGACTGGTTTCGCGACGACGTGCTCAGGTGGCTCGGTTTCGGCTGACCAGCCCGCACGACGATTGACATCGCGGGCGCCCTGCGGGTAAGGGAGGCGCCGTCAGGGTGACCGGTGGGCGTTGTGCGTCCCGGCCGTCGCGCGCATCGCACAGGTGGTCTCGTGAGTAATAAAGAAGAAGGGATCGTGGTCGAGGGGACGGTCGTCGAGCCGCTCAAGAACGCGATGTTCCGCGTCGAGTTGGATAACGGCCACAAGGTCCTGGCCCACGTCTCCGGGAAGATGCGCAAGTACTACATCCGCATCCTGCCGGGCGACCGCGTCACGGTGGAGCTGTCGCCGTACGACCTCGAGCGCGGCCGCATCACCTACCGCGCGAAGTAACCCCAGGGCGCGCTCGGCTCAAGCCGCCGGCGCGCGCCCACCCGGTCGCTGTTCGGATCCCGCGCGCCTCAGCGCTGGCCTGCCGGGTCAGCCCTCGAGTCGGGCGAGCAGGGATCTGAGCGCGACCGTGGACAGGCCCGCGTCCTCGCCACGCGCGATATAGCGCCCCATCAGCATGCGCGTCTGGTCACCCACCTTGGTGAAATGCCAGGCGAGATAGGCCTCGAGCGGCAAGGGCACGAGCTTCGGGGCGACCGCGAGCACAAAGCGCAGCCAGCCGGGCGAGACGCCGCGGGCGAAGCCAGGCACAGGCAGCCCGAGATCGTGGGAGACGACGGCGAGCGCTTCCTTGGAGGCGGCCACGGCCTGGGCCAGGGCGTCGCCGGACTTGAGCTTGGCGAAGGACCAGCCGGCGGCCTCGAGCGCCACCATGTGCGGCATGAGCACGGCGGAGATGCTCGCGGCGCTCTCGGGGGCGTGGGGGACGTGGCGGGCGGGCCAGCCGCCGGCCTCAAGCGGCTTGGTGACCTGGGCGACGGCGGCCTGCTCGCCATCGAAGGGGACCTTGGCGCCCGGCGGCAACCACCACGCGATCCCGGCGGGCTGGCCCTCGAAGCCGGGGAGCGGCGACTGGTACGAGATGAGCGGGATGACGCCGCGGACGAGGCGATCGGCCGGCCAGCGCTCCTCGAGCCACTGCCGGTCCTCAAGCCCCGGCTGAAGCGCCACCAGCAGGTCGGCGTTGACCTGCGCGAGGATGTCGGAGAAGCCCGGCTGCCTGAGCGCCGCGGACGACACGCAGAGCCAGAGCTGGTCGTAGCGCTGTACCGCCGCCTCGCCGAGCCCGGTGAACACGGCGTGTGGCACGAAGACCGACGAGTCGGGCCTGCGCCACAGGCGCAGCTCGTGGAGGCGGTACCCGCCCTGGGCTTCGCTCGCGTGCGCCGGTTTGACCAAGAAGCCGACCTCGGCCCCGCCGCGAGCGAGGATGTCGCCGTAGACCTGCCCCACGGCGCCGGCGCCGACGATGAGAACTTTCACGAGACCTCCGGCCGCGCCGGTGCGGGCGGCGACGGTTCGATACCACGACGAAGCCGGCGCTGGAACGTGATAGACGGTGCAGCGATGAACGAGCCGCCGATGAATGAGCCGCCGATGAACGAGCCGGGCGACCAGCGCAAGGTGCTGCGTTACTGGCTGGAGGTCCTCCGGCACGAGTCGGCCGCCACGGCGGGCTTCGCGGCCCATCCAGAGGGCATGGCGGAGGGGCCCTTCGAGCCGAATCTGTTGTGGCCGGCGAGCGATTTCGCGCATTTCGAGCTGCCGCTGCACCAGGGCGGCGACGGGCTGGCGCAGCTCCTGGTGCGGCGCAAGCAGAGCCTCCTCATCGAGCCGCTCAGCGCCGCGCACACCGGGTTCTTCGAGCGGTGGCTCGCGCGTGCGGCGCGCCGAATGCGCTTGCGGCGCGGCGGTGCGCCATGGCTCGAAGCGGAGCCAGACCTCTTCATCGGGTTCCCATTGGTGCAGCGCACATCGCGGCGGGAGGCGCTGCTGATGCCGCTGTTGGAGCTGCAGGTCCTGCCCACCTGGATCGATCGCGACGGCGGGCCGTGGATGCCGGAGGACTTCGGCCAGCTCGGCCACGACGACCCGCCGCCGGTCGCGCTGGAGCTGGCGCTCTCTGAGGACGCGGCGCTGGTCGTGCCCTACCTGCTCAACCAGGCGACCTTGCAGCGGGCGGGCGGGGTGGAGCCCCACGCCGTGGCCGAGCTGACCGCGTGGCTGGGGGAGCGCCCCGGCATCTCACCGGAGGAGATGCTCCTGGCGGTGGCGACGGTGCTGCGCGGGGGAGCGCCCGGCAACATGGGGGAGCTGCCCGACGGGCTCAGCGCCGCGCAGATGTTGGACGGGCTGGCGGGCGTGCTGCACCAGGCGATCCGCGGTCGCGGGGACACGACGCTCCTGCCGCGGGTCGCGGTCTTCGAAGGCGGGGCCAGCGTCCCCACGGCGAGGCTTCAGGAGGAGCTGATCCGGCTGTCGACGCCTGACGAGTCGATGCCGCGGTTTCCGGGTTGCCTCGAGCGGATGCTCAGCGGCGAGCGACCCGCGGCGGTGGAGGTGCCCCATCGCGCGCTGCGGTTCGCCCGCGAGCTGACCCCGGCGCAGTCGCGGGCCATCGCGCTGAGCCGCGGGAGCGAGCTGGTCTGTGTCGAGGGCCCCCCGGGCACAGGGAAGACCGAGCTCATCGTGAGCCTGGCCGCCGAACACCTCGTCGACTGCGTGCTGCGCGGCGTCTATGACGGCCGGGAGGCCGAGGCCGGCGTGCTGCTCATCACCAGCACCAACAACCAAGCCGTGGACCACGCGCTGCGCCCGCTGGAGTCGTGCGGCGCGGTGCCGGTCGGGCTGCGGCTCGGCAACCGGCAGGTCAGCGCCACGCGAACGTCGCTGGCCCTGGCGCGAGTCGAGAGCTTGCTCGCGGCGGCCGACGCCGCGCTGGCCGCCAGCGAGCTGGACGCGGCGCTCGCCCGCTTTGAGTCGCGGCGACGTGCGGTGGAGGGCGTCGCCATCGACGCCTCGAGTGCGCTCGAGGCGCGATTCGGCCTCTTCGACGCGGCGACGGCGGTGCGCGACGCCTGGGCCAAGACCCAGCGCGACGCCATCTTGACCTTGCTGCGCATGGACCGGCGGCCGCGCGACATGCCCATGTGGCAGCCGACCTGGCTCGAGGAGCCCGAGTGGCGCGGCCTCGTCACCGCGCTCTTTCCGGTCCTCGGCACGACGCTGCTCTCGATCGGCTCAGGCTTCCCGCTGGCGCCCGACGTCATCGAGCAGCTCGTGGTGGACGAGGCCGGCCAGTGCCACGCGCCCTACGCCGCCAGCGCGCTCTTTCGCGCGCGCCGGACGCTCATCATCGGCGACATCCATCAGCTCGAGCCCATCGTCGGGCTCTCGGTCCCCGAAGACGATCGCCTCCTCGCGCGCGCCGGCCTCGACCCGGCCGACCCTCGCACCCTCCCCTTCCGCATGGCGCCGCCGATGACCGCGTCGGTACAGACCCTGGCCGAGCGCTCAGCCGCCGCCATCGTCCCGCTGCGCCAGCACTTTCGCTGCCAGCCCGAGATCATCGGGATCTCCAGCCGCTTGGTCGGCTACGACCTCGAGGTGCGCACGCCCCCGCGCTCGCTGGGCGTCATGTGCGACCTGCTGGTGGCGCCGACCTTGCTGGTCCCGACGCGCGGCGCCCAGCGCGCTTGGGGCCGCAGCCAGCAAAACCCCGACGAGGCCGCCCGAGTCGTCGACCTCGCGGCGCGCCTCATGGACGACGGCATCCCCGCGGGCGAGATCGGCATCATCACGCCCTATCAGGCCCAATATCATCTGTTGCGGCGCCTGCTTCAGCGCCGGGGCCTGCCCGTCGGGGGCGGCTCGTTGGGCGGCGTCGGCGCGGGGCCGGGCGAGTTCGACGCGATCTTGCTCGGCACCATCCATCGCCTGCAGGGCGGCGAGCGCGACGTGGTGCTGCTCTCGATGGTCGCCCGCAGCGCCGCTGCCCTGCGCTGGGTCGACGAGCGGCCCAACCTCCTCAACGTGGCGGTCAGCCGCGCGCGGGTGCATCTGCTCATCGTGGGCGACCCGGACACCTTGCGCGGCGGCCGGCACACGCGGCACCTGGTGGAAGGCGTGCCGCCCCACGCGTGGCTCGACGAGGTCGCCCTCCGGTGAGCGCGGGCCCCGTCAGTGGACCTCGCGCGGCCCGGTGTCTTGGATGACCCGCTCGAGCACCGCGCGCTGCTGTAGCACAAACGAGGGCCCG
>CAZNZH010000370.1:0-6091 GCA_964577445.1 uncultured Myxococcales bacterium | reverse complement strand
CCGGCAAGGAGCTGGTCGCCCGCGCCATCCACCAGCGCTCCAACCGCGCCAAGAAGCCCTTCATCGTCCTGAACTGCGGCGCCATCCCCGAGAACCTCCTCGAGAGCGAGCTCTTCGGCCACGTCCGCGGCGCCTTCACCGGCGCGGTGACCACCCAGCAGGGCAAGTTTCAGGCGGCCGACGGCGGCACGCTCTTCCTCGACGAGGTGGGCGAGATGCCGCTGCCCTTACAGGTGAAAATCCTCAGGGCGATCCAGGAGAAGACGGTGATCAAGGTCGGCGACACGCGGCCCGAGCAGGTCG
Source organism: uncultured Myxococcales bacterium (assembly GCA_964577445.1). Classification (GTDB taxonomy): domain Bacteria; phylum Myxococcota_A; class UBA9042; order PHBI01; family JACKFB01; genus JACKFB01. The sequence goes on along the minus strand of CAZNZH010000370.1, from coordinate 5,788 downwards.
ACATCCGCATCGTCGCCGCGACCAACAAGCGCCTGGCCGACGAGGTGAAGAGCGGGGGCTTTCGCGAGGACCTGTACTACCGGCTCAACGTCGTCACCCTGGAGCTGCCGCCGCTGCGTGAACGCGGCGAGGACATCGTGCTCATCGCGCGCTACATGCTGGCGCGCTATGGCCCCGAGCTCAGCTCGCGCGAGCTGGCGCTGTCGTCGGACGCCGTGCGCGCGCTGAGGCGCTGGACGTGGCCGGGCAACATCCGCGAGCTGGAAAACCGCGTGAAGAAGGCGATCGTCTTCAGCGACACCGGCGTCATAGGCCCCGACGAGCTGGACCTGGGCGCGGCGAACCTCGCGCCCATCGGCACCCTGTCAGAGGCGCGCGAGCTGTGGCAGCGTGACTACATCAACCACGTGCTGGCGCTGCACGACGGCAACCGCACGCAGACCGCGCGGGTTCTGGACGTCGATCCCCGGACGATCTTCCGGCACCTGGAGCGGGAGCGCGGCGAAGAGTGACATCGCTGTCAGGGTCAACCCGTCGGCTCCGGCGTCCGGACACGACGAAGCGCAGCGCCTGCGGCCTGCTGTGCCGTGCCCCGTGCGTGGCATGGCTCTTGCTGTGCACCGCTGCCATGATGTCCCTGCCCCTCTGCCTGTCCGCCTGCCCGCTGCCCCAGTGGGAGATCGAGCCCAATGGCCTCACCGTCGACGAGACCCTCGTGCTCCCGCCGCTGGGTCTGGTCACCGCGTCGCGGCAATGCGGCGCCAGCGTCGTCTCCTTCGATGTCTCCGCCGCGGTGGACGACCCCGAGGGCGACCCGGTGCTGGTGTTCTGGTACGTGAACTACGACCCGGCCTTGCCGACGCTGCACAAGAAGGTCGGCTCGCCCGCCGAGGCTTACGATTTCGACGTGTGCAGCGCGGCGCTAGCGCCGACCGACGGCCGGCTCCTCGTCGAGGCGGTCATCGTCGACCGGACGCCGCCTGTCTTCGACGCCATACGCCCGCGCGAACCCACGGGCGACGGCCAACTGAGACTCCTCTACTGGGTCGTCGAGATCTCCGAGGGAAACGCTTGCTGCAGCATCTGACCGCATCCGCCCGATTCGCGCTGCTGGGTCTGGCGGCCGCGCTGGCGTCATCAGGAGCCGGCTGCTCGGCGGACGACCCGGCCGCCCACCCGCGCGTGTGCAGCGACGACCGCGATTGCGCGGCGGGCCTCGTGTGCAGCTTCGACTACTGCTCCGTGGCCCAGGCGACCGCGCTGCCGCTGCGCGCACGCATCCAGCCCCCGGCCGCGCTGGGGCTGCTCCAACAACAGCTCCCCGAGCTCACCCTCGACCCGGTCCGGGGCAACACCATCACCCTGCGCCAGCCGGTGGTGATCGTCGGCCGCGTGCGCAACGAGGACGACGCGCTGTCCACGAACCTGCCTGGGGAACTGGAGGCGCTGACCCCGGGCGACATCCCCGGACTGGACTACCGCTTCACCACGCGCTCCCTCGACGGCCTCGACGATCTCGGCCACGGCTACACGCTGCGGCTGCTCGAGGGGCGGGACTACGTGGTCACGTTTCGCCCCGACGACCGCGACACACCGCCCCACAGCTTCACCCTGAGCGCGGACGATATCGCCCGCGGGGGCTGCCCGAGCAAGGAGCCCGCGGCCGAGCCTGTCCCCCACGAGGTCTGCGCCGACATCACCCTGCCCAAGCGCGCCGACTACATCCGCTTTCAGCGTTTCGTCCGCCTGGGCAGCGCCGAGCTGACGCCGGTCGCGGGCGCGCGGGTGAGCGTCGAGCTGAGCGATGGGCGCGCGCTGCCCGAGGTGACGACCGACGCCGAGAAGGGCAGCTTCGACGTGACGCTGCCACCGGACGCCGAGCGCGTGCGCGTGCGCATCACCGCGCCCAGCACGGGCCTGCTCTTTCCCGACTTCGAAAGCGAGTGGCTGGACGCGACGCCTGACGACGGCGTCACCGCCATCATCATCCCCGCGCTGCCGCCGAACCTCACCGAGTTCGAGGCGACGGTCAGCGTCGTCGCCCCCGCCGCCGACGGCGCCCTGGCCCCCGTGAGCGGGCTCTCGCTGTCGATGTTCGGCCACCTGGAGGGCGGCTCACTCCGGCGCTCCGCGACCACCGACGCCGACGGGATCGCCCGCTTCTCAGCCCTTCCGGGCGCCTACGAGATCCTCGTCAGCGTGCCGCCGGGCCTCGGCTACGCTGCGCGCCGCGTGAAGCTGACCCTGGACGCCCCCGCCACGCTCAGCGACGAGCCCGTGCCCATCGCCCTCGAGCCGCGGGTGCTCCTCGGCGGGCCGGTGCGCGACGCGGCGAACCGGCTCGTCAAAGCCGGCTCCGTCATCGCCACGTTGCGCCCGGAGAAGGACGCCAACGACAGCCTCTCGGTCGCGACGGCGCCCTTTCAGGCGCCCATCGACAGCAGCGGGCGCTTCGACATGCTCGTGGACCGCGGCACCTATGACATCCGCGTCCTGCCCAACAACTACACCGGCGCGCCTGCGATTCGGCTCGCGGGCGTCTCGGTCACCGGCCCGACGGAGCTGCTGGTCGCGCTGCCCGCTCCCACCTTGGCTCACCTACAGATCCTCGGCCCCGACAAGGTCCCCATCCCCAGCGCCATCGTCGAGCTCTTCACCGACGAGGCGCGCGAGGACGCCGCCCTGCCCCCGCCGCTTTTGGTCAAAGACACGACCGGCAGCCGCGGGACGGTCGACCTGCTCGTGCCGTTTCTGCCGTGAGCGCGCCCGCCTCCAGGCAGCGGCGGCTCATCGTCGGCGCGGTCGTCGGCGCCTTGGCGGGCGTGGCCATCTTGGGCCGCGAGGCGATGCCCTACGGCGCGGCCGTCGCGCTCGGGGCGATGGCTTGGGGGGCGTGGCAGCGCTGGCAACACGGCCGCGGCGGCGCGCGCCTCATGCGCGGGCTCCGCGACCAGTGGCTGGCGCTCCACGGCGCCGAGCTCGACGACGAGTCCGACGCCATCGTGGTCCACGACGGCATGCAGCCCCTTCGCATCAGGCTCTTCCGCGAGCGAGGCGTCCTGCGCGCGCTCATCGGGACGCCGGTCGGCGCGTCACCGGTCGCCTTTCGTGTGTGGCCGCGAGCGCTGCCCGCCCCGGGCCTGGACCCCGACGGCGCCCGGGTCGGCGGCCCCCCGGTCGAGCGCGCGCCCTTCATCGAAGCCCGCCTGGGCGGCGCCCTGCGGGTGGAGTGCTCCGACGAAGGCCACACCGACGCCATCCTCGACGCCGACATCACCGCGGCGCTCCTGGTCGTCGCCCGCGAGGCCGCCGGCAGCTTCGCCGGCCTCACCTACGACGGCCAGACCCTGGGGATCCACCTGGTCGGCCCGATGGTCGCCGACCCGGAGCGCGCCGCGCAGGTGGCGCGCAGCCTGTGGCGGCCCCTGTTGCCCTGACCTGCCGCGCAGGGCCTTGTCACCCCGCCCGCGGGTGACTACAACGGGGCCCCCGGCGCAGAGCCGGCACAACCTGGGAGAGACCGATGTCCGAGACGTCCGGCGCGTCCACCGTGCACCCCCTCATCATCATCGGCTCGGGTCCCGCGGGCCTGACCGCGGCCATCTACGCCGCGCGCGCCAACCTGGCGCCCCTGGTCTTCGAGGGCATCCAGCCCGGCGGGCAGCTCACCATCACGACCGAGGTCGAGAATTTCCCAGGTTTTCTCGATGGGATCATGGGTCCGGAGCTGATGGAGATCATGCGCAAGCAGGCCCAGCGCTTCGGCAGCACCCACGCCTACGCGATGGTGGACAAGGTCGACCTGAGCCAGCGCCCCTTCCGGGTCTGGGTGGACGGGGTCGAGCACCGAAGCGAAGCCCTCATCATCGCCACGGGGGCGTCCGCGCGCTGGCTCAACCTCCCCGAGGAGGCGCGCTACCAGGGCCGCGGGCTCTCGACCTGCGCGACCTGCGACGGCTTTTTTTACCGCGACAAAGAGATCTTCGTGGTCGGCGGCGGCGACTCGGCCATGGAGGAGGCCCACTTCCTCACGCGCTTCGCCTCGAAGGTCACGCTGGTGCACCGCCGCGACAGCTTCCGCGCGTCGAAGATCATGCAGCAGCGCGTCATCGACAACCCCAAGATCTCGGTCCTCTGGAATAGTCACATCGTCGGCTACCTGGGCGACGAGGTCATCACCGGCGCCACGGTCGAGAACACCGTGACCGGCGAGCGGACGGACCTGCCCATCGACGGCATCTTCATCGCCATCGGCCACATCCCGAACACCGGGTTTTTGGACGGCCAGATCGATCTCGACGAGCACGGCTACGTCCTGCTGGACGGCCCGACCGGCACCAACGTCGAGGGCGTGTTCGCCTGCGGCGACGTGGCCGACACGCGCTACCGCCAAGCCATCACCGCAGCCGGGACGGGCTGCCAGGCGGCGATGGACGCCGAGAAGTGGCTGGAAGAACAGGGAGATCGAGCCCATTGACGAGCGAGGCGGCCCCGAGCACGGTCCGAGCACCCAAGCCCCTCCCCTGCACCCTCGAAGGCAACCAGGCCGTGTCACCATCCCCACCGAACCCGTTGACTGGCCGTAGCCAAATCGGACCAGGGGATTTGCGGCCGGAGCATTTCATGTCATACAATGTCTGACATGAAGTCTTCCGTCCTCACCATACGCCTCGACGATGTGCTGCAATCACAGCTAGACCGCCTCGCGGCGTCCGCCGGACGCTCCCGCAGCGACATTGCGCGCGAAGCTCTAAGGCGCCGATTGACCGTCCTCCAGCTTGAGGAGGCCAGGCGTTTAGTGATGCCCCAAGCGGCGGCCGCCGGCTACCTCACCGACGAGGACGTGTTCGACGACATCTCGTGAGGGTCTGCCTCGACACCAACGTGCTAGTCGCTGCCTTCGCAAGCCGGGGACTGTGTTTCGACCTGCTCCGGTACGTCACCGAGGTTCATGACCTCGTCGTCGGGGAGGTCTTGGTCGAGGAACTCCGCCGCGCTCTAACGATCAAGATCCGGCTAACCGAAGACGCCCTGAACGCCGTCGAAGCCACCATCGCCTGCTTCACAATCCTGCCGCGCCCCGCGGCACCAAGCGAAGTGGAGGTACGGGATCCCGACGACCGCTGGGTACTGGCCACCGCAGTCGAAGGAGCGGCGGACATACTGGTCACCGGCGATAAGGACCTACTCACCCTCGGCGACACCGCCCCGCTGCCGATCGTCACTCCACGCGCATTCATGGAATCAATCGCCGGCAACGTGTCCCACTAGCCCAAGCAAATCGCGCCGCACAAGCGCCCCGACCGAGTGACGCCGTCCCACGACGCCCGCAGCCGGCCCAGCCGGTGCCTCGTACAGCCTTATTTCAGGTGGCCGCCTTGCTCGGCAACCGACAGCCCGCCGTCCTCAAGCAACTGGTGCTTGCGGATGCGCTGCATGTCCCGCGTGAAGCTGGGCATGGGGTGCACGCCGCTGTCCAAGCGGATGGCGTCGCAGGGGCAGGCCTCTTCGCAGTAGCCGCAGTAGATGCAGACCAGCAGGTCGATCTCGAAGCTGACGGGGTACTTCTCGACGCGCCCGTCCTCGTGCTCGCCGGCGACGATGTACATGCAGTTCGCGGGGCAGGCCGTCGCGCAGAGCATGCACGCCACGCAGCGCACCGAGCCGTCGTCGCGGTGCATGAGGCGATGGCGGCCTCGGAAGCGCTCGGGATACTTGCGGCGGACCTCGGGGTATTCGCGGGTGGCGACGTCGGAGCGCGTGACGAGGTTCTTTGCGAGCTGGCGGA
>CAZNZH010000369.1:0-6115 GCA_964577445.1 uncultured Myxococcales bacterium | reverse complement strand
CTTCGCCAGGTGCGCGCCCTGGGTTTTCGCCCCGAAGACGTGCGCCACATCGTCCTGACCCACCTGGACCTCGACCACGCCGGCGGTATCAGCGACTTCCCCGACGCGCGCGTCCACCTGCTGGCCAGCGAGCGCGAGGCGGCGACCGGCGCGCTGGACGCGATGGCGCGCACCCGCTACCGGCCGCAGCAGTGGGCCCACGAGCCACACTGGGAGACCTACGCGCCGACCGGCGAGGCGTGGATGGGCTTTGACGCGGTGCGCGACCTGCGGGGGCTGCCGCCCGAGATCCTGCTGGTCCCCCTGCGCGGCCACTCCGAAGGGCACGCCGCCATCGCGGTGCAGACCGAGGCGGGCTGGCTGCTCCACGCGGGCGACGCGTATTTTCATCGCGGGGCGGTCCACCCGGGCGAGCCGGCGGCCCCGCCGGGGCTGCGGCTCTTTCAGCGGGTCACCGACGTCGACACCGACGCGCGGGTCCGCAACCAGGAGCGCCTGCGCACGCTCGCCCGCGAGAAGGCAGGCGAGGTCAGGGTCTTTTGCGCCCACGACTCGGTGGAGTGGGAGCGGCTCAGCGCCGACTGAGCGTGGGGAGGTCGCGCCGGTCGACCAGGCAGGGCCCGATGCAGAGCGCGTCGGCGCCGAGCTCGAGGAAGCTGGCGGCGGCGTCCGCTGGCGTGCAGACGATGGGCTCGTGGGCCGTGTTGAACGAGGTGTTCACGACCATCGGGACGCCGGTCAGGGCGTCGAAGCGGCGGATGACCTCGTGGTAGAGCGGGTTGGCGTCGGGGCCGACCGACTGGGGGCGCGTGGAGTCGTCGGTGTGCAGCACCGCGGGGATCTCGCCGCGCCGTTCGGGGCGCACGGGCAGCGTGAAGAGCATGAAGGGCGAGCGCATGGGGTGCTCGAACCACTCGGCCTCACGGCCGGCTAAGATCGCCGGGCCGAAGGGGCGCCACCACTGCCGGCCCTTGAGCACGTTGAGCCGCGCTTTGGTCTCGGGGCGGCGCGGATCGGCGAGGATCGAGCGGGCTCCGAGGGCGCGGGGGCCGAGCTCGAGGCGGCCTTGGAAAAAGCAGACGATCTGGCCGTCGGCGATGCGCTGGGCGACCTCGCCGGCGAGATCGGCGGGCTCGGAGTACGGCATCCCGAAGCGGGCCAGCGTCGCGCGGACCTCGGCGTCGGGGTAGTCGGGGCCGAGGTAGGCGTGGGTCATCTCGGCGGCAGAGCGCTCGCCGGTGGCGTCGAAGTGGGCCTCGAGCGCCGCGCCCAAGCTGGTGCCGGCGTCGTGGGCGCCCGGCTGAACGAAGATGTTGTCGACGCCAAAGTGGTGGCGCAGGCGCTGGTTCATGCTGCAGTTGAGCGCGACGCCGCCCGCCAGGCACAGGTTTTTCGCGGGGCGGCCGGCGAGGCCCTCGGCGATGAGCGCGATGACCGTCTCTTCGAGCGCCGCCTGGAGGCTGGCGGCGAGGCCGATGTGCTCGGGCAGCAGCGGGGCGTCGCGGGCGCGGGCGAGGTGGCCGAAGGCCTCGAGGATGCCGCGGTCGTGGATGCTGTGGTCGTCGTGGGTGCGCGCGGAGAGGAAGCGCGAGACGTCGGGACCGGGCGGGCCCATGCAGGCCAGGCCCATGGTCGAGCCCTGGCCGTGGTGGCCGAAGCCCAAGATGGTCGTGAAGTACTCGTAGACGCCGCCGATGAGGCTGTCTTCGTGGCAGAGCACGTCGAAGACGCGGCGCAGATGCCCCGAGTCGGTCTCGAAAAAGCAGGCGGTCTCTCGCTCTCCGCGGCCGTCGACGGTGAAGACGAAGGCGTCGTCGAAGCCGCTGACGCGGTAGGCCGACGCCGCGTGGGTGAGGTGGTGGGGGACGAAGACGGTGCGGCCGACGCGAACGATCTCGGGCGGGCGCTTGGGGTCGGTGAGCGAGTAGCTGTGGACGAAGCGCGCCGGGATGCCGTTGAAGGCGATGAGGTCGATGTCGTCGAGCGTGACGCCGCCGCGCTCGAGGACGAAGGCGAGGGACTGGCTGGGGATGGCGAGGTCCAGCGGCAGGCGCGGGTCGGAGACGACGGTGGTGTCGGGGCGGCCTCGGGGGTGCCAGCCGGACTGCTTGCGGCGGGTGAAGCGCTCCTCTTGGACGGCGGCGACCACCTGGCCGTCCGAAAGGAGGGCGGCGCCGTGGTTTTGCAGCGTGGTGCAGGCGAGGCCGAGGACCGTGAAGGGGCGGCCGGCGGTGCGGGGGCGGCGGCCGGGGTGGCGGCCGGGGCCCAGGAGGCTCTTGGCGGCGTCGCCGGTGCCGACCATGACGGCGGCGGGGTCGGCGACGGTGAAGCCGGGGCGGTCGGGGGCGCGCTCGAGGGCGCCGAGGAGCCGCAGCTCCTCGGGCAGCGGGTCGGGGCCGGCGACGACGAGATCCAGGGTCGGCGAGTCCAGCACCCACAGCTCGACGGGGCGGCCGGGGCCGTGGGACGCCGGGGCGAAGGGGGCGCCGCGAAGGCGCGTGCAGGCGATCACGTAGTCGAAATCCGCCCGCTCTGCGCTGGGGAAAAGCGGGATGGCGAGGTGCCGGGCGAGGGCTGCGATCCCGTCGCCGGGGGCACTCGAGGCGAGGTGGGGCACGGTGTCGAGGGCTAGGGCGCGCGCGAGGAGGGGCTCGAGGATGGGCGGGCGCGGCGGGTCGTCACCGAGATCGATGAGCAGCCACGGGGGGCGGCGGCGCTCGCGGAAGACGCGGTCGAGGTCGCGGGGCTCGACGCCGACGGGGTTGGCGAGGTCTTCGGGGCTCAGCCCGAGGTGGTCGGGGTTGATGAAGCGGGCCAGGGAGCCGATGGGCTCCAAGATGGCGTCCAGGGCCTGGCCGGGGCTGAGGCGGCCGTCGCCGAGGTAGGCGAGGCGCAGGTTCTCTTCGGTGGTGTCATAGGATTCCGCGGGGGCGGGGCCGCGGAGGCCGGCGCCGGCGACGGGGTCGAGGCGATCGCTGGCGGCGACGAAGCCGACGCCGCGGGCGAGGCAGATCTCGGCGAAGGCGCGCCAGGTGGGGCGCAGCGCGGCAGGGGCGGCGCCGGCGAGGTCGGGGGCGAGCGAGACGGACACGCCGGCGAGGCCGGGGAGCGTGTCGTCGACGAAGCGCGCGAGGTCCGGGAGGGCGGCGAGGGTGGCGCGGCTGAGCGGGTGGTCGAGCACGACGCGGGCGCCGCTGGCGATGAGCGCGCGGACGGTGGCGACGAGGCGGGGGACCTCGCCCGGGCTGTCGGCAGAGGTGGCGGCGAGCGCTGAGTCGTGGGTCGGCCAGAGCACGCGCACGAGGGATTTGGATGTCGGCGATGCAACCACGCGGGCCCCCAGTGTCGGCGGATGCTACCGGAGTCGCCCTGCCCTCTCAATCGCGGGTCAGCGCTTGCGGATGCGCTCGCTGCGGAGCTGGTGGCGCGAATCGAAGAGGCGGTGCCAGGTGAAGAGTGCCACGCCGGTGGCTCCGAGGGCGCTGGCGGCGGCGAGCATGAACATGACGACGATCTGATAGAGCACGGCGTCGATGGGGCGTTGGCCGGCGAGGATCTGGCCGGTCATCATGCCGGGCAGCGACACGATGCCGGCGACGGTCATGGCGTTGAGGATGGGGATCATGCCGCGGCGGACGGACTCGGTGACGGCGTCGCGGCCGGCCTCCCAGCGGGTGGCGCCCAGGGCGAGGTCGGACTCGATGAGGTCGGCGCGCTCGGAGAGATCCTCGAGGAGCTTGTCGAGGCTGAGCGAGAGGCCGGTCAGGGTGTTGCCCAAGACCATGCCGATGATGGGGAGCAGGTATTGGGGGTTCCACCACGGGTCGACGCGGACGACCAGGGCGGTGACGGTGAGGCTGGTGCCGAGGCCGACCGCGGTGAGGGTCAGGATGGCGCGCCAGGTGGCGCCGCGGAAGGTGCGCTCGGCGCGGCGGACGGCCGTGCGGCCGGCGACCATGAGCATGAAGGCGAGGCACGCCATGACGGCGGGGGCGGAGTCGAGGCCGAAGACCCACTCGAGGACGTAGCCGACCAGGAGGAGCTGGACCACCGTGCGCACCGACGCGATGGCGAGGCGGGGGACGAGGCCGGTGCCGAGGACGAGGCTGGTGATGCCGGCGATGACGACGAGGCCGGAGGCGATGGCGAGGTCGGCGGCGTCCAGTGGGATGGCGCCCTGGTTCATGGGGTCGCCGTCATGGGGGCGCCGCCCTTCGGGGCGCCGTGGTGGGGGGGGTCGGGAGCGGCTTGGGGGGCGGCGTAGGGGGTGAGGTCGACCACGCGGGCGGTGAGGCGGGCGACCTGGGCGGGGTCGTGGGTGACGATGAGCTGGGCGATGGCGGGAGATTCGGCGAGCAGGGCCTCGACCTGGGCGGTGGAGGCGGCGTCGAGGCCGCTGGTGGGCTCGTCGAGGAGCAGGCAGTCGGGGGCGAGGAGGAGCGCGCGGGCGAGGGCGACGCGCTGCTGCTGGCCGACCGAGAGCGTGCGGGCGCGCTGGGGGAGGACCGTGGCGAGGTCGAGGCCGGTCTTGGCGAGGAGCTCGCGGGCGCGGGCTTCGGGGAAGGGGGTGGTGGCGGCGCGGAAGGCGAAGGGGCGCGCGAGGGCTTGGGCGACGGTGAGGTCGCGGAAGGCGGGGAGCTGGGAGACGAGGACGACGCGGCGGCGCCAGGCGGGGTAGCCGAGGGCGTCGGGGGGGGCACCGTCGAGGGTGAGGGCGCCGGCGGCCGGGTCGACGAGGGTGGCGAGGGTGCGCAGGAGCGTGGTCTTGCCGACGCCGGAGGGGCCGACGAGGGCGACGCGCTCGCCGGGGGCGATGTGGAGGTCGAGGCCGGCGAGCAGCGTGCGGCCGCCCGCGGCGAGGGCGAGGCCGTGAGCGCGGAGGCCGGTGGTTGGGGGGCTGGGCGGGTTCACGGGGCGGTCGCACCCTCCTCGCCGCCCAAGACGCCGCTCGGCAACCGGTCACCGGAGACCCAAGCCCCCAGCCACCGCCCGAGCCCCCAAGCCACTCTGGCGCGTCCGACCACGACCGCATCCTGTCAGCAGCGAGCCGCCCAGCCAAGGGCTCCATTCGGAAGCTTCGACGACGCCAGGTCCGGCCTGTGGCCCCCATAGCTGGCGCGGCCCCCGCCCAGGAGCGCATTAGCGGGTTGCCGCGTGCCCATGGGACGGCTAGCCTCCACCTCCCACGGCTCGCCAGCCGTCCCAGGCTCTCCCCCCGGCCGAGGTATCGATCGATGACGCGCCCACTACACTCCCTGACCCTCTCCGTTTTGGCGCTTGCGGTCGCTGCGTGCGGCGATATCAAGGTCAGCGCGGACAACAACTGCACGACGGCCGCCGAGTGCCGGGTCGGCGAGATGTGCCAGGTGGGGGTCTGCGTGGTGGACCCCGGGAAGGCGGACGCGGTGGCCGACTCCGGCGGCGACGCGGTCGCGCCGGACGTCGCACCCGACGCCGAGATCGCGCCCGACACCACAAAAGACGCCGAGACCGCGCCCGACGCGACCCCCGACGCCGAGATCGCCCCGGACGCGACCCCCGACGCCGAGATCGCGCCCGACACCACCAGCGACGCCGGCTGCACGACCGACGCGCACTGCAAGACGCCGGGCCCCTGCGAGGGGGCGGGCACCTGCGAGAAGACCACCGGCGTGTGCACGTACGCGCCGCTGGATTGCAGCGGCCTGGACACCCCCTGCGGCGTGGGGGTCTGCGCGGCGGGGGGCTCGGGCGGCTGCGTCGTGACGGCGGCCAACGAGGGCGCTGGCTGCGATGACGGCGACGCGTGCAGCACCGACGACACCTGCACCAGCGGCACCTGCGTCGGCAAGGCCAAGGACTGCGACGACGCGATCGCGTGCACCGCGGACTCCTGCGTCGGGGGCGCCTGCGTCAACGACATCTCCGGCTGCGATTGCACCGTCGATGGCGACTGCGATGACGACAACGACTGCACCACCGAGACCTGCGCCTCCAACGTCTGCAAGACCAGCATCCTCAACGGCGCCGGCTGCGACGACGGCTCGGCGTGCTCCAGCGGCGACACCAGCACCAGCGCCGGCGCGTGCGTCGGTCAGGCCGTGAACTGCGACGACGCGAACCCGAGCACCTCCGA
>CAZNZH010000368.1:1669-6126 GCA_964577445.1 uncultured Myxococcales bacterium | reverse complement strand
CCCGCGCCACCTGCGACGCCATCGTCCGCCCCGAAAGCGTCTACGCCCTCGAGCGCGCCCTCCGCGCCCCCGCCGCCTGCCGCCCCACCCACGTCGAGACCGCCTACGAGCGCATCGTCCTCACCTGGCCCGCCGCCACGGCCACCATCTGGCCCGCCGCCTGCGCCCCCGAGTCCGCCACCCCCGTCGGCCCCTGGGCCTCCACCCGCCGCCGCACCCGCCCCCCGGGCTGCGCCGACCACCACACCGCCGCCCTCGCCTCCGCCGCCATCCCCCCTCCCATCGCCCCAGACCCCGACGCCGCCGCCACCGCGCCCCCCCGAAGCGACCGCGCCCCCCTCCTCATCAGCGGCGCCCTCTACACCACCCACGTCCTCCCCACCCTCTGGCTCCTCTTTTTCCTAGTCGCCGCCTACCTCATCGCCACCCGCCTCCGCCGCCACGGCCTCCGCCGCCCCTCCCCCGACACGCTGCTCACCCTAGCCATCACCGCCTTGGCCCTCACGCTCCGCGCCGCCCTCCCGGCCTGGGGCCCCGGCGACCTCATGCACTCCGTCCACTTCGCCTACCTCGGCCCCAGCGCCATCCGCGACATCAACCCCTACGGCAGCGCTCTGGACGCCCTGGCCCTCCTCGCCTTCCGCGTCCTCCCCACCAGCGACGACACCCTCGCCGCCCTGGCGCTCGCCGCCTCCACCGCCTCCGTCCCCCTGCTCAGCGCCCTCGCCCGCCGCCTCGGCTACCCCCGCCTCACCGCCCACGCCTCGGCCCTCCTCTTGGCCGTCACCCCCCTCAGCATCCGCTTCGCCCCCACCATCGACCGCTACAGCTTCCTCGTCTGCGCCGCCCTCGCCGCCTTCACGCTGCTCCTAGCCTGGCTCGCCGAGCGCCGCCCCCTCGACCTCATCGCCGCCACCCTCGCCATCGTCTTAGGAACCCAGCTCCGCCCCGACGCCCTCTGGCTCCCCTTCGCCGCCGCCGGCCTCATCGCCGCCCACAGCGTCGCCACCCGCACGCGCCCCCCGTGGCTCCCCCTCGCCACCGCCGCCGCCGCCATCACCCTCGCCCTCATCGAGCCCGCCGCCGCCCTCGCCCACGCCGCCACCACCGGCTTTTGGGCCGCCACCCCGTCGCTCAGCACCAGCCCGACCTTCCTCCTCGACCCCCGCCACAACGCCTTCCTCTCCCCGCGCTACACCCCACTGATATGGCCACTCCTGGCCGCCATCGGCGTCTTCCGCCCTCCCTCCGGCCGCGTCACCCTCCACCTCTGGGTCCTCGTCATGGCGCTCGGCGCCAGCTATCTCGGCGGCGCCCACGACATCGGCTTCAACATCCAGAGCACCCGCTACCAGCTCCCCGCCCAGCCCTTCTACCTCCTGCTCGCCAGCGCCGCCCTCACCTGGCCCCCCCGCCGCCTCGGCCTCCCCCTCACCGTGCTCGCCGTGGCCCTCTCCATCCCGGTCCTCATGACCGCCACCACCGACCGCACCTTCCAGCAGGAGTACCGCTTCCTCCGTCAAAACCTATCGAAAATACCCAATGATTGCGCGATCTTGACCTTCGACCCCGTCGGCACCGACTTAGGCCTCCGCCCCAACCACCAGGTCTCCATCAGCTCAGGCCGCACCCACCGCTGGTACTTCGACCGCGCCGACCCCGCCTTCGCCGCCGAGCCCTGCGCCGCCCTCTACATCAACGCGAGCTGCGACGCCGACGCCCCCCGAGACGCCGAAAACCAGCGCATCCACTGCGTCGACATGCGCCGCGAGGCCACCTCCACCATCGCCGAGACGACCCTAGACAACCGCGCCGCCATCATCCGCGAGGGCTACCGCACCGAGCGCGTCCCCGTAGGCCTCTACTGGCTCCGCCGCCCCCCGCCCGAGCCGCCCGAGTAGCGAAGCCACCTATGGGGAGCCGCCGATCTCGGGCTGGTCTGTCTCGGGCCGCCAGCGCGCAAAAAGCTACGGCAGCTCGAGCGCCCGCGGCGTCCCGGGCATGTGGCGGTATCGGTCACGCAGCAAGGTCTGCCGGCTCACCAACGCCACGTCGCGCCCGCCGATAAAGACCCGCTCCGGCGCCGACGAGACCTCCAGCGGGTCGCCCGACCACACCACCACGTTGGCCCGCGCCCCAGCCGCCAGCCGGCCCCGGTCGCTCACCCCAAAAACATCAGCCGGCGTCTGGCTGATCGCGCGCATCGCGGCGTCTTCACCGAGCCCCGCCCGCACCGCGTTTCCCGCCACCTGCCCCAGCGTCCGCGCGTTGTGCGTGCTCATGGTGCTCAGCACCACCGCGACCCCGGCCTCGGCCAGGAGCTTCGCGTTATCCGCCCGCGCCTCTACCCGGTCAAAGCGCTCGGGCCCGCTGAGCAGCCCGTCGACGATGACCGGCACCTTCGCCGCCGCCAACTGCGGCGCGACCAGCCAGCCCTCGGCCCCCCCGACGACGACCAGCCGCAGGGTGAACTCGCGCGCCAGCCGAAGCGCCGCCTCGATATCCGACGCGCGGTTCACCTCCAGGACCAGGGGCATGACGCCCGCCAAGACCGGCCGCAGCGCCACCAGCTCGTCCACCGGAAACCCAAGGGGCGGCGTGCGATTTTGCGCCCACGCCGCCTGGTTGGTCTGCTGCTCGCGCGCCTCGGTCAAGAGCGCTCGGAGCCGCCCCAGCGTCCACGCCCGCGAGTCCCCGCCCCCGCCGACGCTGGCGTGCATGGCCACGTCCCGCCTCACCACCGCCTCGGCCTGGGTCCCACCCGCCAGGTCCACCCAGGCCGAGCGCCCGCTGACCAGCCCGCCCACGGGCACGCTGAGTGCGGAGGTCACCCCGCCCAGCCGCGTCACCGGGATGACCGTGGAGCGCGGGTTGTACGCGTCAGCCACCGAGAAGCTCGCCCGCACCGAGGGGTTTGGCGTCTCGGCGGTGCCGGCGTGGGTGTCGTCCGAAGAGGCCTCCATCCCCACCTCGATGAGCCCGAGCTGGCTCTGGACCTCGATGAACCCCGGCGTCACGACGCGCCCGGAGACGTCGACGGCCTCACAGCCCGCCGGCACCGCGACGCCGACGCCCGCGGCCTCGATGCGCTCGCCCCGCAGCACCACGGTCGCGCCCTCGGCGTAGCCCGCCGGCAAAAACACCCGCCCGCCCGTGAGCGCGGTGCAGGTCTCGGCCGCGGACGCGCCGCCAGCGCCGCTGAGCAGCCCCACGCACACCCATAACCCCGCGAAAACACGCCCGTTCACGGCTGCACGTCCTGGCCCAGCTCGAAGTCGCTCCAAGGTGTCCCCGGCCGCTGGCGGTCGTAGCGCAGCGCCCCGTCGATAAAGACGAGATCCGCGCTGGCGTAAACGCTCAGCGGGTCCGCGTCCCAGACCACCACGTCGGCGCGCTTGCCCAGGGACAGGGTCCCCACCTCATCCTCGATCCCCAATGTCCACGCGGGGTTGGCCGTGATCCAGCGCAGCGCCTCGTCCTCGCCGAGCTTCACCCCGGCCCGCTTGCCGGCGGCCAGGGCCTTGCCGGCCTCCTGGTTGAGCCGCTGAATCCCGCGCGACGAGTCCGAGTGAATCACCGCCCGCCCACCGGCCTCCGACACGAAGGCGGCGTTTTCGGCGATGGCGTCGTAGGCCTCGAGCTTGAAGCCCCACCAGTCCGCCCAGGTCGAGACCGCCACGCCCTCGGCAGCCAGCACGTCTCTGATCTTGTAAGCCTCCACCGCGTGGTGAAAGGACCGCACCTTGAACCCCATCTCGTCGGCGACCTGCAGGACCGCCAGCATGTCGTCGGCGCGGTAGCAGTGGATCTGCGCGAAAAATCGCCCCTCCATCAGCCCGACCAGGCTCTCCATGTCCAGGTCGCGCGCCGGCTCATCCTTGCCGCCCTTGGCCCACTTCTTCTGGTAGGCCTTGGCGGCCAAGAAGAGCTCGCGAAAGGCGCGCGTGCTGCCCATCCGCGTCGACGGCGCCTGCTTTCGCTCGCCATAGACGCGCTTGGGGTTCTCACCGCAGGCCATCTTCACTCCCACGGGAGCGCCGGGAAAGCGCATCGCCCGAGCGCCCCGCTGCGGCACCAGATGAAGCGTCACGCCGCGGCCGCCGATGAGGTTCGCCGAGCCCGGAAGCGCCTGTAGCGTCGTCACGCCGCCGGCCACCGCCCGCTCGATGCCCGGGTCCTGCGGCCAGAAGCTGTGCTCGGCCCAGACCCCCGCCGTGCCCGGCGAGGTCGCCTCGTTGCCGTCGCCGTGGGCCCGCGCCGAGGGCTGCGGATACACGCCCAGGTGGCTGTGGGCGTCGATGAGCCCGGGCGTCACGAAGCGCCCGCTCACGTCGACGCGCTGGGCCCCCTCGACCGCCGCCGGCTCGCCCGCCCCGAGCCCCACGATGCGCCCGCGGTCCATCAGCACCCAGCCGGGGCTGTAGCGGTGGCCGTCCGCGGTCAGCACGGTCCCGCCG
>CAZNZH010000368.1:0-1659 GCA_964577445.1 uncultured Myxococcales bacterium | reverse complement strand
GGCCAGCAAGACCTTGGCCGTCGCGACGGCGGCCACCGGCTCGACCGCGCGGTTTCCGGCCAGCTCGAGGGCCTCCAGACGCGCGGCGGCGCCCTCGCCGTCCTTGGTCGCGCCCCGGCTGCCAGCGCACGCCGACAGCGCAAATACCGAGACGATCCCTAGCGAAAAGAGAGGGTGACGCACCCGGTCAGCCCTCACGGAGCGAAGAAGAGCGGGTTCACGTAGTCGCTGACCACGTGCGGCGGCGTCGACGCGGGGCAGTCCTCGACGACGGCGTCCGGCCACAGGATCTCGCCCACGCACCACATGTCCTTCTCGGTCAGCTCCATCGAGCCGGAGAAGATCTCGGTCGCGTAGGTGAAGACCCGGACGGTCGCCGTCGCGTCGCCGAAGCCGTGGGCGTCCCAGTAGTGCACGCCGATGCGGTAGCGGGTCGGCAGCTCGAGCACGCCCGACAGCTCGGGCACGCCCAAGTTGAGGTTCTCAGGCCCGGCCCCGTCGGTGTCGTCGCGGTCCAGGGAGGGATCGTCGTCGGCGTTGGGGTCGAAGGTCGCCCAGTTCGGCTTGGGGTTATACCAAAAGACGTCCCAGGTCTCGTCGAACCACGGGTCGGGCTCGCCGTTGTTGTCGAGATCGGGCCCGGTGGCGTTCGGGTGCGTGAAGTGCAAGTCCATGTCGCTGCCGGCCCCCTCGCCGACGTCGGTCTCGTCTTCATCGCCGGGCGTGACCCAGGTCAGCTCGACGTGGATGGCCTGGTCGGGCTGGACCAGCACCTGGTAAATCGCCGGCTCGCACGACTTGAGGTTGTTCTCGTCGAAGACGTCCAGCTTGAAGGTGTAGAGTCCGACGACGTTGGCCTGAAGCTGCGGCTCGGGGTCGGTGGGGCTCGGCAAGAACGTCTCCTGGCTCCCGTCGGGCTGGGTCACGGTCCAAAACCAACCCTTGATGGCACCGGCGGCGGCGACGCTCTGGGTCCCGTCCAGGTGCAGCACGGTCTGCGGGATGACCTCCTCGCCCTCCTCGACGGCGATGACCGCGGTCGGGCAGATGACGTCCGCGCCCACGCCGGTGAGCTCGACCTCGACCTGGGCCTCGAACGCGTTGCTGTCGATGAGCACCAGCCCCTCGTCCGGGATCGCGACGCCGTCAGGATCCCGAGCGTTCACCTCGTCGGGGACGAAGGTCACCGGGATGCTGATGGACCCGTTCACCGGCACGATGATCGGCGCTGCCGGGCTCGGCGCGCCCATGGGCAGCCCGCCCGGGCCGTCCAGCGGCAGGTCGAAGTCCGCCGAGGAGTCCGGCGACAGCGTGATCTGCCGGATCTGAAGCGGCTCGGTGCCGCAGCTCTTCACCAGCATGTCGACCGTCGCGATGGTCCCGACGAGCTTCGCGCCGAAGCTGACCTTCCGCGGCTCGACCAGGATGCACGGCCCGTTCTGATTGGCGATGAGCTTCACCGCGAGCCCGGCCGTCCCGGTCTTCGGGTCGTCGGAGTAGATCAGCAGCGAGCCCTGCGCGGGGGCCGGCGAATCCGACGCGAAGGTGATGGTCAGCGGCAGCGACGAGCCGGGGCCGATCTGGATCGCGTCTTTCAGGTCCACGACCAGCGGGTTGTCAGGCTTCCCACCGACCTTGTACTCCTTGACCCCGAAGTTG
>CAZNZH010000367.1:0-6152 GCA_964577445.1 uncultured Myxococcales bacterium | reverse complement strand
CCTGCAAGCACAGGATCTGCACGCCCCGCTTTGCGGCGTCCTCGATGAGCGGCAGGTGCTTGTCCAGCATGGCCTGCTGGATCTCGGCCACCGGCTTCGACTCGTCGTTGAGCGGGTTGGCGCACTGAATCAGCCCGCAACGGACGTTCTGCGCTCTCGCGGAAGAAGGGCCCTGGCTCATGGAGAACTCCTGATTTCGCAGCAGAGATCGAGGTGAACGCGCCACGCGGGCGCGGCTCCGTCATGAAGCCGGCTGGACAGGGGGGGGCGAGTTCCGCGACCCGCGACGAGGGGGCGACATCGGGGTCACCCGCGCGGCCGCGACCGGCCCGCCTGCGCGCGCGGAGGGATATGCGTATACCCCAGCGCTCGGCGCGCGGGCAAGGTGAACTCAGGCCGCGGAGACGCCCGGCGGCCGGCGGGCCAGCGCGCCCGGCGCGGGTGTCGCGAGCCACGACCTGACGCTCATCGCGATGGTGCGTTGCAGGTCGCCGCCGGCGGGCAGCGGGGAGCGCGGCAGCAGACGATCGGCCAGCTCGTCGGCTTCCGCGCTGACTACCTCGGAGGCGAGCAGGATGTCCACGGCCGCGGTCAGCGGCGTAGATGCCTTAAGATCCGGGCACTTGAGCGCGCAGAGCAGCCACGGGCGCGTCCAGATGCCGGCCTCCCAGTCCTCGGCGAGGTCGACGAGGTCGTCGGCCAGCCACAGCGCCTCGCCCAAGCGCGCGATGGCTCCCTCGGCCGCCGCGAGCCTGTCCGCGTCGGGCTCGGCGAGGCTCATGACGTGGGCCATGGCCAGCAGGGGGAGCGCGCTCTTGTCGCGGAGCTCGGCGAGCAGCCCGAGATCGGCCGCGACCACGCCGCGCATAAGCGCGCTGGCCGCGAGCTGGGCCCGGTAGAGCCTCATGATGAGCGCGCGCAGGGACCCCGTGGCGCCCTCGCGGCGGCCCAACGCCGCAGAGCGCGCGAAGAACGAGCCGATCAGGCGCAGGAGCGGGTCCAGGGCCGGGTCGCCGGTCAGGGCCAGGGGCTGGGCGGCGCGGGAGAGGGCGGCCAGCGTGTGAGGTGTCACCACGTCGCCGAGGCGGCGCGCGGCGGCGTCGGGGTGGTCGGTCAGGTGGTCGAAGAGTGCTATCCCAAGGTTGAAGAGCGCTGCGGCTTCGGCGGCTTCAGCGCGATGACGGCGCGCGGTCTCAAGGGCGTCGGCCAGCGCCATGGCCTGCACGTGGCCGAAGCCGAGGATGCGCGCGCAGGTCGCGCTGTCGAGCCCGGTCGCGCGGTAGAGCGCGCCGGCGCCGCGCGGGTCCCCCGCGATCTCGGGAGCGACGATGGCCCACAGACGGCCGCCCTCGCTGTGGACGCGGCCGCGCAGGGCCGACAGCGTGGGGGCCGAGGCGTCTTGGAGCGCCGCGTCGACCCGGCCGCGCACGATCTGCATCACGCGCTCCACTGGGCCTCCGCCTTGAGCGCCGCGCCGATGGCCGCGACGCAGGTCGCCGTGCCGAAGAGGCGGCGGTGGTCGCGGATGAGCGCGCCAGCTCCGAGCCCGCCTTCGCGCCAGGACCCGTCGTGGGCGGTGGCGACCGTGGCTGAGGGGGTGGGGATGCGGAGGATGGGCTCGGAGGGCCAGCCGCCATCGCGTTGTTGCGTCCGGCACAAGAAGCTCAGGCCGTCGCGGAGCGCGGTGAGGGTCGCGGTCCGGCCACCCGCGGCGCCAGCGGTGGGTGGGGCGGACTTCGCCAGCGCGCGAAGGGCCGCCGCGGTGCTGAACACCGTGGCGGGCTCGCCGGAGTCGAGGGTGAAGCCCCACTGGCCGTCGCGGCGCGACTGTAGCCACTCCATCGCGCGTCGCAGGGTGGGGTTCGCGCTGGGGTCGAGGCCCAGCTCCAGGGCCAGCGCGACGGCTTCGGCGGTGGGGTAGAAGGGCTCGGTCCACCAGTAGGAGCGCCAGGCGCCGGCGGGCTCTGCGCTGGCTTCGAGGTGGCGCCACGCGGCCTGTGCGCTCGATGGCGCGTGCGGATGGACCGACCGCAAGGCGCGCCCGGCCGTCGCGGTCACGCTCGGGTGCGCGGCGCACCACCCGTCCACCGAGGCCGCCGGGGCCAGGCCCATATAACGTCGCAGGGCGCCGGGGTCGCTGTAGGTCGCAAACCCGCCGCTCGCGACGTCTTGTTCGGCTGCCAGGGACTCGGCCGCCGAGCTGACCAGCGCCGCCGAGCCTCCGAACCTGGCCAGGAAGAGCACCGCCCACGCGCTCGAGTCCGCGTCGGCGGGCACGTGGTCCGTGTAGCCCCAGCCGAGACCGGGCCGCCTCCGGGCCGCGAGCAGCGCGGCCGCCTGATCGAGCGCCCGGGTCACCGCAGGCCCGAGCGCGCGGGCCGACGCGGCGCCCTCGCGCAGCCCCTCGGCCACATAGGCCGTGGTCCAATCCACCGCCTCGCCGGCCAGGGTCGCGAAGTCGCGAAACCCGCCGTCGCCGTCCTGGCGTCCCGCCAAAAACGCCATGCCCCGAGTCAGCGCGGTGCGCGCGTGTGCCGGCTCGCCCACGACCTCAGCCCCGCACGAGGACGCCCATCTCCCGGGCCTCCGCACTGGCCGCTCGGCTCATGTGGTCGTCGGTGATCGTCTGCCCCTCGGTCGCCGCCAAAAACGCAGCTCGCAGCACGGCGTTCTTGATGCTGCCGCCGCTCAGCTCGAAGCGCCGCGCCAGCTCCTCGAAGTCGACGTCGGCGGCGACCTGGGCGTCGGGGGGGATCATCGCGCGCCACAGCCGCTCGCGGTGGGCCTCGTCGGGCATGGGGAAGCGCACTTTGAAGCGCAGCCGCCGCTTGAAGGCCTCGTCCATCTCTTTGTCGAAGTTGGTCGTGAGGATGGTGATGCCGTCGTAGGACTCCATGCGCTGCAACAGGTAGTTGACCTCGGCGTTGGCGAAGCGATCGTTGGAGGTCTGCACCTGGGTGCGCTTGGCGAAGAGGCTGTCCGCCTCGTCGAAGAGCAGGATGACCTGGGCCTTGTCGGCCTCGGCGAACACCCGCGAGAGGTTCTTCTCGGTCTCGCCGATCCACTTGCTGGTGATGCGGGAGAGGTCGACGCGGTAGACGTCGCGGTCCAGCTCGCGCCCGAGGATGCCCGCCATCATGGTCTTGCCGGTGCCAGGCGGCCCTGAGAAGAGGCAAGCGAGGCCGCGCCCATACTCGAACTTGCGCGCGAACCCCCAGCGGCGAAAGACCAGGGACTGCAAGGTGGCGTGGGCGACGATCTCGCGCAGCGTGTCGCGCAGCTCCGCCGGCAAGATCACGTCGTCCCAGCCCAGCCGCGTGGTGATGGGCTGCGCCAGCGTGGCCAGCTCGTGGGCGATACCGCGAGACACCGCCGCGCCGAGGGCCTCGAAGCCCAGGGCCCCGCGCTGGTCGGCCGCGCCGGTCACCACCGACTGGGCGCGGGCTTCACTCACGGCGCGCGCGATGGGGCCGGGGGTCAACCGGTAGCGCTCGGCCAGCCGGAGGGGCAGCGCTGGCGGCGGCGGGGTCCCGCCTTCGCTGAGCAGCCGCGTCCACACCTGCGCCTGTCCCTCCGGGTCGGGCGACGGGACCTGCACGACCACCATCCCGGGCGCGATCTGGTGCAGCGCGGGGTGGGCCTCGGCGGCTGTGAGCGCCACGGGCGCCGGGTGATGCTGCAATGCGGTAGCGAGGGCGGTGCGCAGCTCGTGCTCGCCGGTGGTGGCGGTGAGCAGGGCGTCGCAACGCAGCAGCGGCACCGCGCGCCTCAGGCCGGCCTCGCGCAGCGCGCGGGCGACGCGACGGCCAAACCCGGCGCGATCGTGGGCCAGCACCTCGAGGTCGAC
The DNA here is from genome assembly GCA_964577445.1 of uncultured Myxococcales bacterium. Lineage (GTDB taxonomy): Bacteria > Myxococcota_A > UBA9042 > PHBI01 > JACKFB01 > JACKFB01. Next base: position 2,305 of record CAZNZH010000367.1, on the reverse strand, counting down.
CGTGAGCACGCCGCGGCCCGCGCCCGCCAGCGAGGTCGCGAGCAAGGTGCGCCTCCCCGAGCCCTTGGCGCCGATGAGCAAGACGCGCCCACGTCGCGCCGGGCCGAGGGCGTCGCCGAGCGCGCGCTGGGCTTGTAGCAGCGTGCTCTGAGGCAGCACGAGGTCTCGCCGCGGGAGGTGATCCTCGGGCGGGTGGTAGGCGCACGCGGGGGCGAGGTCGGCGCTGAGCGGCGGCACGCGCCCACCGAGCGCAGCGACCACCGAGTCCGGCACCATGACCGCGCGGTGAAAGAGCGGCGACGCCTCGCCCCACGACGCGCTGTCGCGGGTCTCGACGAGGCACGCGGCCGTGAGCGGCGCCCCGTCCGCCAGGTCGGCGACCAGGCCCGGGACGGCCTCGGGGGTGTCCGCCAGCAGCTCGGCCAAAAACCAGACCGGCGGCGCCTTCAGGGCGAAGTCGGCCCAGGCGAAGGTGTAGAGGCGGGCGAGGTCGACGGAGAGCTGCGGCGCCGCGGCGGCCAGCAGCAGCGACACCTGAGCCTCGCTGAGGCCGAACCCGCGCCGGAGCTCCTCGATCGGCAGACGAAGGGCGATGCCACCGGGCGCTGCGTCGGGCGCTGCGTCGGGCCCGGGGGCGTCGGCGGTGGTCGCGGCGACACGGCCTGCCAGCGCGGCGCGAGCCCGGGCGAGGTCCGCGGCGGCGTCGTCAGCGCTCGGCCACTCGCTGGCCGTGTTCGAGGGGTCCCCGCCCGAGAACCTCGGCCCCCCGAGCACCTGGCGCACCTCGTCGAGGCTGACGTACAGGTCGCTGAGCCGGCCGCCGACCTGCACGAGCCGGTGGCGATGGCGAGCGATGTGGCGCCTCAGCGCCAGCATGACGAGGTGCAGGTAGTCGCGGAGGTGCTCGGAGGCGTCCCCGTACCGCAATGCAGCATCGGGTTCGGCGTGGTGGCCAGGCGACGATAGCTGTGGGGCGGGCGACTGAGGGGACGTGTCAGCGCACATAGGTCAGGGGAAGATCGTCGACGACCGGCGTCGTGGTCACGACGAGTGAGCCGTCTTTCGAGACCTGGGCGCTCAGGGTCTGGAGGGCCTGCCCGTCGAGGAGGCTGGCGGTGACGGCCCACGCGCCTCCCGCAGCCGACGCAGCGCGGGGCGGCGCGATGCTGCGGCGGGCGAGGTCCAGCTTGCTCTGGCGGGCGGCCACCTCGGCGGCGTCGGCGGGCGCGGGGCTCAGCGGGAGCGCGGCGGGGTCGTCGATGAGGGTGTACCGCCGCGACGTGCGCCGGGTCGTCTCGACCCACAGCGCGACCAGCGCCACCGCGTCCGCGGCGCGGCTGACCGTCACCCCGTCGCGGCTGACCACGGCCGCGAAGCCCTCTGGCGCCGCGTTCAGGCGCACCACGTCGCCTCCGTCGTGGGCCACGGCGACGTGGAAACTGACCGGGTGCGGCGGGGCCAGCGACTCGACGCGGTAGAAGCCGTATCGATCGAAGAGCGGCGCATCCAGGGGCACGAAGCGGGCGTCGGGGCGCTCGGCCACGGCGGCGAGTCCCGGTTCGGACGCGCGCAAGGCGGCGACGACGCTGCGCCGGACCGCAGCCTCATCGCGCCGGGTCGGCGTGGAGGCGGCCGGCTCATCCGAGCGGTGGGCCGCTTGTCCGGGTGAGCAGGCCCCGAGCAAGAGCAGCAGCACCACCGCCCCGGCCAGCGGCGAGCCGGAGCGCGACCGGCGCGCGCCAAAGCCCACGGTTACACCCACGAAGACCCGGAGCCGGTGTTCGCCGGGTGCACGGAATCCCAGTAGCTGCCGTAGTACGCCGGGTAACCCGTGTTCGTGTTGCTGGTCACGACCTCGCCATTGACGAAGCCGAGCCGCACGCGCTCACGGGCCGCGGCGCGCGCCGCCGCCGCGTCGCCGCCGGCCGCGATGGACGCCTGGTAGGCCTGATGATACTGGGCCTCCATGGGGAAGGTCGCCGCGGTCGCCTCGCCCGCCGCGACGATCTCACCTTTGGCCTCGATGCTGAGGACGGTCCCCTCGACCTCCTCGGCCACCATGCCGTCCACGTAGGCCTGTCGGCCCATGGTCTGGACGTTCGCGCCCAGCCCCGCGTGGTGATAGTGGGCGTGGTTCATCTCGTGGATGAAGGTCAGCGCCGACTCCGCGGCGGTCTCCGTCGTGTCCAGGGTCATCGCGTTGGAGCTGGCGGAGTAGAAGCTGCCTGTTCCCGCGGCATAGTTGATGCCGACGGAGTAGGTCGTCTTCTGGGTGAGCGCCGTACGCCCGAGGGCGCTGAGGTTA
>CAZNZH010000366.1:0-6174 GCA_964577445.1 uncultured Myxococcales bacterium | reverse complement strand
CGACCCCCGTGCGGCGCTTGGACCGCGGCGTCGGCGGCGCTGGCGCGGCCGAGGTGGCCGCTGCCATCCGCCACGCAGAGCAGAGCAGCCAGGAGCAGCACACGCAGCACAGGCGACCTCACAACGAGCGCGGACCCACCGGGCACCGACCAGGACATGCAGCCCCGGTCGAAGACGCCGGCGCGCGCTCCGGGAGCCTGCCACGAGTCGCGCCTGTCTGCCGAGCCGCGCGGGCGGCGCCAAGCAGATTAACCGCGTCAAGAGCAGACCAGGCACCCCGCCCGGACGCTCGCCCTGCCCCGCCAGCGCCGGCAGACCCTCGACTCCGCCCCGGGGCCGGCCCAGGGGCTCTGGCACTCCGGCGCCTCCTGGTGCATTGTGGCGCCGTCGTCGGCCGCGCGCGCGCCGCCCGGCAGAGCTCCCGCACCGTCACACCGAGGAAGCCCGCCCGTGACGAACGCCCCCAACCGACGTTCGGTGATCCACGCATTGTCAACGACCGCGCCGCTCACCGCGCTCATGGCCCTCGCCTGCGTCGCCGCCTCCGCCCCCCCCGCCCAGGCCGAGGCCTCTCTCCGCTGGCGCGGCTCGATCCTGGGCGACATCCGCTTCGCCACCACCGACGGCGTCCCCTTCGAGCGCCTCGAGACCAGCGGCGAGGTCCGCCTCACCGCGCGCCTCTCCGACCACGTCGCGGCCGGCGGTCACGCCCGCCTGATGTTCTTGCACTCGCAAAACCCCAGCCGCTTCCAAGACCTCACCGACCGCTCGAAGCTCGACCCCTTCCGCATCGAGAGCGACGCCCTCTTCGTCGAGTTCATCAACATCGGGCTCGACGGCCTCGACCTCCGCGTCGGCCGCCAGCAGATCATCTGGGGCACCGCCGACCGCTTCCACCCCACCTCGAACCTGAACCCGCTTGACCTCGAAGACCCCGTCGCCTTCGGGCAGGTCATCGCCAACGAGATGGTGTCGCTACGCTATCGCCCCATCTTCAGCGTCGGCGACGGCGACGTCCCGTGGTTCGACGAGCTCTCGTTCGAGCTGGTCTTCGTCCCCTTCTTCAAGCCCGCCGAGGTCCCCGCGAGCGGGGCGGCCGCCTTCACCGAGCACGCCGAGTTCCGCCCCCGCGCCAACACCCCGCTGCTGGTGCGCCTGGTCGACCAGCAGGACGCGCTCATCGAGGCGGGCTGGACCTTCACCAACACCCCCAGCGTCCACACGCCCGAGCGCAACCTCCGCAACAGCATGTTCGGCGGCCGCCTCGGCTTTCGCCTGCTGGGCATGGACCTGGGCTTGTCCTACTTCCGCGGCTTCGACGACCTCCCGCGCGCCGAGCGCATCCTCTCCAAGGTCGTCGTCACCGACGTCACGACCGACGTCCAGCTCACCTACCCGCGGGTGCAGGTCTTCGGCTTCGACTTCGCCACCAGCCTCGAGTGGCTGGGCGGCCTGGGCCTGTGGGCCGAGGTCGGCATCACCCAGCACCCCGACCTCTTCCGCGCCATCCTGACCGGCCCCGCCGTCAACATCAACGAGGCCGAGACCGAGTACCCCAAGGGCCTCTTCACCAAGGCCGTCGTCGGCATCGACTACTCGATCACCCCGTGGTGGTACATCAACTTCCAGTACCTGCGCGGCTTCCCCGACGAGTTCGGCACCGACATGATCCAGGACTACATCGTCGCCGGGATGGACTTCAAGCTCGGCACCGACACCTGGCTGATTCGCCTCTTCCCCATCGTGAACCTGGACGACGGCTCGTTTCTGCTCTACCCCCAGATCACGGCGACCCCGTGGACCGGAGGTGAAATCACCCTGGGCGCCTTGATATACTCGGGGGACCTCAAGAAGAAGCGAGACGTCTCCAAGAAGTTCGAGAGCCTCGTGGTCGGCAGCAGCACCGTTTTTCTCCGCGCCAAGGCGAGCTTCTGATGAATCGCCACGTCCTCACCCTGCCCGTCCTCCTCGCGTGCGCCCTGACCAGCGCTTGCCTCGCGGGCCACGCCGAGACCTGCAACATCGACAGCGACTGTAGCCAGGGGTTCGCCTGCTCGCCCGATAAGGTCTGCGTCGACTTCGCGGAGCTGGTCGACTCGTTCACGCTGAAGAAGCCCGACAAGCCGGCCAAAGATGCCGACGCCGCCCCGGACGCCGCCCCGGACGCCGCCAGCGACACGGGGGACACCGGCCCGGTGTGCAAGGAGCCGCGCGGCATCTTCGAGCCCGGCGCCGCCCCCTGCGGCGAGCCCGACCAGAAGCTCAAGGTCACCAGCGTCTGCATCGCCCCCTCGGGCCACGGCACCGCCGGCCTCGCGGGCGTGGGAAACCCGATCCTCGCCGACCAGTTCGTCGCCGGGACCTTCACCCTCGAGGCGTGGGTCGACGGCGAGCTGACCAGCGGCTGTAACCCCACCATCCGGTGGGTTCGCGCGCCCACGGACCGCCTGGCCGATTGCACCATCGTCCACGGCGACACGATGCCCATCGAGGTCATCGGCATCATCGAGCTCTTCGTGCAAGACCCGAAGTTCAACCCCGCGACGGGCGTGATGACCGGGCTCATCGACGAGGACGCGATCCTCGCCGCCATCAACCCCGCCATCAAGGACATCGCCGACGGCTTCATGGACAAGGACACCGACACCAATGGCGACGGCATCGCCGACAAGGCGAGCGTCATCGTCACCATCCAGTTCGGCCCGGGCGAGCCGACGGAGTGTCCGACGGAGTAGCCGGTCGGCGAGCCGTCTCTTTGCCAGGCGCTATCGATGAAAAAGGCGAACCCGGGTGGGGCTCGCCTCTCTCGTGCGCGCGGCAAAAACCGCGGGTCGACTACTCGCCGCGCACCAGGTTCCGCTTCTGAAAGAGGCTGTCGTCGAGGGGCAGCCCGACCTCCTGCGACTCCATCTCGAGGGTCGTCACCAGCCCGCCCTGCTCGTCACGCATGGTGACCAGCCGGTAGGTCGGCACGCCGTCCATCACCTCGTACTTGCTGCGCTCCTGGGTGCGGACGCGCTTGCCGCCGTCCCAGTATTCGATGATCTCGGGCAGGGTGGTCTTGCGCGAGACCTTCACCCGCAGCTTGTCCCAGCTCACCTCGGCGCCCGCCTTCTTGGTCAGCTCCAGCCAGAGCCCGTCGGCGCCCTTTTCACCAAAGCTCGCGTCGTAGAGCTTCGACAGGTCCTCGGTCGACATGTCCGAGTAGGTCAGGTTCGAGCCGAGCAGCGTCTGGCGCTTGGCGTGGCTGGCGACGCGCCGCACGTTGTCGGTCTGCGGCGAATACACGTACATGACGCTGGAGCCCGAGGTCAGCATGCTCATGCCTTTGACCTCGCCCGGGTCCAAGAAGCGCACGAGCCGCTGCTTGCCGCCCTTCTGCCAGACCTTGAAGCGCAGGGTCTTGGCCGCGCCGGACTCCGGCTTCACCGTCATCTTGAAGGTCCAGAGCTGCGACGGGTAGTGGTTCATCAGCTTGTCGCCGGCCTCGAGCATCGCCTGAGCGCCCTTGGCCTCCAGCTCGGCCAGGGTCTCACCGGCGTAGGCCGGGCCGCCGAACCCTTGAGCGGCGGCGAGGGTCAAGAGCGGCAGGCACACGGCGAGGGCGAGGCGGGTCAGGTGCTTCATCAGGCATCTCCAGGTGGGTGGGCGGGGGTCAGCGGGCCGCCGGCTGGCTTCCACCAGTCGAGCAGCGCCGGCAAGAGGACGAGCGTCGCCAAGGCAGCGACGAGGAGGGTCTCGGCGGTGAGGATCCCGAAGCGGGCCATGGGCACGATGGTGGCCCAGGCCAAGATGATGAAGCCAGCGGTGATCTCGGCGGCGTTGATGAGGATCGAGCGCCCCGTGGTCTGCATCGCCGCGCGCAGGCCGCCTTCGCGGTAGCGCCACATGAAGTGGATGGCGTAGTCGATGCCGGTGCCCAGCGCGATGCTCGACAGCATCGAGGCGCCGATATCCAGCGGCAGCTTGCTCGGGAAGAGCCCCATCAGGCCGAAGGTCACCAGCAGGGTGAGGCTCGACGGGATCGCGCCCAAGATGCCGCCCAGCACGCTCTTGAAGACGATCATCATCACCAGCAGGACCAGCGGCAGGCTGACCAGGAGGCTCCAGGTCTGGTTGTGCTGGACGGATTGGGTCATGGCCTGCTGGAGGACGGGGTAGCCGCTGACGGTCGCGTGGATGGGGGTGGCGGGCTCGGCTCCGGCCGCCGCAGCGGGCGGTGTGTCGAGGCCGATGACCCACTCGGGCTGAAGCAGGTCGTCGACGATGGCCGCGATGCGAAGATTCACCCCGGCTGGCACCTCGCCGACCAGCGCCAGCACGCGCTCGGTCGAGTCCCCGGTCAGCAGCGGGCGGATCTCCTGGCTCACCTGGGTCTCCAGGTAACGCGCGCCTCTCTCGAAGGACTCCGTGTCCTCCAGCTCCGAGGGCGCGGCGTACTTTTTCGCGATCTCGATGAAGCGCTCCGGCGTGAGCGCGCGGCCGGCCGCGGCGGCGGTGACCTCGGCCTGCAGCGCCGCGAGCGCGCCGTCGCCTCTCAGCTCCATCATCTCGTCTTCGCCTATCTCCCGGTCGAGCACCGCCTTGACCCCGCGCCCCAGCGCGACCCGGTCGGGCCGCGCCGCAGACTCCAGCACGGAGACCAGCCGCTCCACGAGGGCGGGCAACGCGGCCAGCTTGTGTTTCGCGCCGGCCGCCCCGCCGCTGCCCGCCAGCGCCGCGATGCGCTCGGCGGCGTCGCGGACGACGGCCTCCGTGCCGGGAGAGTCGCTCGGCACCAGCGCCCCATAAGCAGGCAGCGACTCGGCGGCCAGCGCGCGGATACGCTCGGTTATGGGCAGGACCCGCCCGGTGTCGAAGCCACCGATGCCGACCTGAATCAAGGCCCCCGTCCAGGTCTCGTCGACCAGCAGGCCGACCGCCGGGTCCGAGCGCCGCGCCAAAAAGCCCATCTGGGCGATCTCTTTGCGCGTGCGGCTGAGCCGGCGCTGGCCTTTGAGCCCCTCGTGCACGATGGCCAGCACGTTCGCGATGCTCTCGACCCGCGTGACGCCCTCGACGGCGCGCAGGCGGTCCTCGAACGCGGCGATGCGATCGATGGTCGCGGGGTCGCGGATGTCGCCGCTGACGAGGATCTGCAAGAACACCGAGCCGCCGAACTGGGCCTCCATGAACTTCTCCGCCCGGTCAGGGGCTGAGCCCGCCTCGAAAAACGAGCTGGTGTCCATGCGGGTCTCGATGTTGGGGATCTGCCAGGCGAAAAACGTCGCCACCGGCACCACGGCCAGCAGCACGACGGCGCGGTTGGCGCGGCTCCACAGGGCGAGGCGCACCATCCACCCGTCGATGCGGAGGCCGATGGCGGTGGGCTGGCGCGGCGGCAGCGGCAGCAGATGGAGCAGCGCCGGGGCCATGAAGAGCGCGAGGCCCGAACAGATCGCGGTGCCGAGCGCCATCTGCCAGCCGAACTCGCGCATGGGGGCGAGATCCATGACCAGGAAGCTCATGAAGCCCGCGACGGTGGTCAGGCCGGTCACGAGGATGGGCCAGCCCAAGTTGGCCACCATCCCCACCTCGTCGGCGCCGTGTTCGAGGTACCAGACCAGCAGATGCACGGCGTAGGCGGAGCCGAGCGCGACCAGGATGACCGGGAGCGAGCTGGAGATCAGCGTCAGCGGCTGCCCGAACCACGCCATCGCGCCGAGGGTCCAGAGGATGCCGAGCGCGACCGTGCCGATGGTGAGCAGGGCGGCGCGGATCGAGCCCAGGCTGAGCAGGATGAGGATGACGATGACGCCGACGACGTAGGGCGCGAGGCGCACGAGATCACGCTGGGAGCCGTTCGCGGCGGCCTCGGCGATAAACGGCGCGCCGGCAAAGTGCAGCCGTGTGCCGGCGGGCGCCGGGAGCGCCTCGGCGGCCCGGCGGACGGCCTCGGCGGCGGCCTTGGTCGACACCCCCGTGCCGTGGCCGTCGCGCAACTGGCAGATCAGCATGGTGGAGCTGCCATCCACCGAGACGACGCTCCCGGCGAGGTAGTCCAGCCCGAGGATCCCGGAGCGGATCGCCGCCAGCGCCTCAGGATCCGTGGGCACGGGCTTGGGCACCAGCTCCCTGTGCTCCGCCTCCTCCTCGCCCATGATGACGGCGAGCTCGGTGATGCTGGTGACGAAC
>CAZNZH010000365.1:0-6180 GCA_964577445.1 uncultured Myxococcales bacterium | reverse complement strand
CGCCTGGCCGATCGTATCCGCGCCTTCACGTCCTCGCCGAGGACCTCGCAGCGGTCGAGCTCAAAGCGCAGCCGCACGGCCGTGTCGCTCTTGTTGACGTGCTGGCCGCCCGGCCCCGAGGCCCGCATGAACTCCCAGGACATATCACCCGCGGGCACCTCGATGGCGTCGGTGATGGTCAGCGGCTCGTTCACGGGGTGCTCCCTCAAGGGCTCAACGGTTGTCCGGCCCCAGGTTGCCCGATCGTCGGCCTGGACTCCAGGCGGCGTCATCCCTACAGTCGCGGGTCGGCCCTCGAACCCCAGCCGACCGCCGGAGCCCCCATGCACCCCCTCTTCGTTCGCGCGCTGCTGGCGACCGTGCTGCTCAGCGCGTCCTGCGGCGACACCCAGACCCCCGGCGGGACCGCGGTGGACATCGACGCCTCCGTGGACCCCGAGATCCCGGTCCTCCGCGACGCCGACGCCTCCCCCCTGCCCGACGTCGAGGTCGCGCCCGACACCACGCCCAACCCCGACGCGGCCTCCGACACCCCGCCCGCGGTCGGTGAGTTCGGCTCGCCCTGCACCCAGAACCTCGACTGCTTCAGCGGCTTCTGCGTCGAGGGCCCTGACGGCGACATCTGCACGAGCCTGTGCGCGACGACGTGCCCCGACGGCTTCCTCTGTAAAGGCATCCAAAACGCCAACCAGGACGTCACCTTCGTCTGCCTGCCCAGCCTGGAGCGGCGCTGCACGCCGTGCCAAGACGACACCCAGTGCGGAGGCGGGGCGTGTCTGAGCCTGGACGGGTCCGATCGCTGCGCGCCGGCCTGTGAGGTCCCGGCCGATTGCGTCGCCGGCTACCTCTGCCAGCCGGACTCCACCGGCGAGCACGCCGGCAGCTTTTGCCAGCCGACCACCGGCTCCTGCACCTGTAACCCCACGTCGGACGGCGGCCTGCGCACGTGCAGCGTCAGCAACGAGATCGGCACCTGCTTGGGCATCGCGACCTGCGAGCCGACCGCCGGCTGGGGCGCCTGCACCGCCAAAGAGGCGTCGGTCGAGATCTGCGACGGCCAGGACAACGACTGTAACGGCCTCGTCGACGACGGCGCCCTCGGCGGCGCGCCTTGCGAGAACACCGTCGAGGGCGTCGGAAGCTGCGCGGGCGTCACCGTGTGCACGGGGCTCGGCGGCGTGGCGTGCCAGGGACCACAGCCCGAGCTCGAGACCTGTGATTTCAAGGACAACGACTGCGACGGGAGCTTCGACGAGGACTTCAAGACCGGCGACCTCTACACCAGCTTCGAGCACTGCGGCACCTGCTACGTGAACTGCGGCCTCGGCTTCGCCAACGCGGCCGAGACCACCTGCGCCACCACCGGGCCGACGCCCCAGTGCGAGGTGGTCGCGTGCGTGCCGGGCTTCGTGAAGCTGGGCGCCTTTCAGTGCATCCCCGAGGGCGCCAGCCTCTGCCAATCCTGCGTCTCCGACGCGTCGTGCCTCGGCGAGGGCGCGGCCTGCGTGGCGCTGGACGACGGCTCCTTCTGCGCGCAGGCCTGCGAAGCCGCCGGTGACTGCCCCGCGGGCTTCGTGTGCGAGGCCGTGGCGGGCGTCGCCGCCAAGCAGTGCGTCCCCGCCACCGGCTCCTGCACATGCAGCGCCGCGAACGCCGGGCTCGCCCGCCCCTGCTTACAGTCGTGGACCCCGGCCGACCCCGGGCAGCCCGCCTACACATGCAGCGGCCAGGAGGTCTGCGGCGCGGCCGGCTGGGGCGAGTGCCAGCTCGCGTCGGAGCTCTGCGACGGCGTGGACAACGACTGCGACGGCGTCATCGACGAGGATTTCCGCGACGCCGACGGGAAGTACGGCTCGGTCACCCACTGCGGCGGCTGCGACATCTCGTGTCTGGCGCTGTCCTTTCCCAACGCCCAGCCGGTCTGTGACACCTCGGGGGCGGTGCCCCTGTGCGACTACGGCTGCACCCCGGGCTTCGTCGACGTCGACGGCGCGGCGGCCAACGGCTGCGAGTGCGAGCCCAAGCCGGGCGTGGACCACCCGGACCCGCTGGGCATCGACTCCAACTGCGACGGCATCGACGGCGACCGCGCGTCCGGCCTCTTCGTCTCCAAAGCGGGCGACGACGCGGCTCCCGGCAGCCTCGAGGCGCCGAAGCGCACCATCCAGGGCGCCATCGACGCGGCAAAATCCCAAGGAAAAACCAGCGTCTTCGTGGCGACCGGCCTCTACGTCGAGTCGCTGCTGCTCGCCGACGGCGTCTCGGTCTATGGCGGCTACAGCGCGACGTTTACGGTGCGCGACGCGACCGCGTACCAGACGGCGCTCTTGGGCCTCGCCCCGACTCTCCAGCGCCCCGGGGCGGTCAGCGCCATCGGCGTCGGCCAGGCGCCCGCCAACGACACGACCTTCGCGGGCTTCACGGTCTTCGGTGAGGACAACAGCGCGAGCGGCGGCACCTCCTACGCTATCTACCTGCGCGACGTGGGGCCGGCGCTGCACATCATCCAGAACGTCGTGGTCGCGGGCGACGGCGGCTTCGGCGCGGTGGGGGCCAGCGGCACCACCAACGACACGGGCGGGGCCGGCGGCTCACCCGGCGTCGGCGCGAAGAGCACGGGGGTCCTGTGCGACGCGAGCGACGTCAGCGCGGGCGGCGCCGGCGGCGTGAGCACCTGCGGCGGCACGGTGACCAGCGGCGGCAAGGGCGGGACGCGGGTCTGCCCCGACGCGCCCGACGACGTGCAGAACGAGCCACAGACGCCCACCGCCGCTGAGTTCGGCGCGGACGGAGCCAAGGGCGGCGCCGCGGCAGGTTCCGGCGGCGAGGCGGGCTGGCACCAGCTCGTCGGCGTGTCGTCGTGCGGCGTGTGCAGCTCGAGCAAGACCCACGCCGGCGACGGCGCGGACGGGGCCGCCGGGGTCGGCGGGGCCAGCGGCGCGGCCGCGGCTCCGTGCACGGACGCGGATGGGGCGGTCAGCGGCGGCTTCTGGGTCGCCGCAAAAGGTGGCGCGGGCGGCGACGGGAAGGCCGGCGGCGGCGGCGGTGGCGGCGGCGCGGGCGGCGGCGTGGACGAGAAGTCGAACTGCACCGACGCGAACACGAACTACGTGGTCGGCGGCTCGGGCGGCGGCGGCGGCGCGGGCGGGTGCCAGGGGACGGGCGGCGGCGGCGGTGGCGGCGGCGGCGGGAGCTTCGGCATCTTCGCCACCTGGACAGGCGCCCCCAGCGCGCTGCCCGAGATCGCCGACAACGAGATCTTCCGCGGGCGCGGCGGCGCGGGCGGCGCGGGCGGCGTGGCCGGCATCGGCAGCGCGGGCGGCTTCGGCGCCCCCGGCGGCGCGTCGAACCAGGGGACGGGCGGCTTCCCGCTGAACTTCTGCGGCTCGGGCGGCGGCTTCGGCGGCAACGGCGGGGCGGGCGGCCACGGCGCCGGCGGGGCGGGCGGGTGCGGCGGCGCGAGCTTCGGGCTCTTCTTGAACCTCGGCGCGGGCAGCCCCTCGCTGGCCCCGGTCCAGAACAACGCCTACCCGACCAGCGGCCAAGCGGGCTCGGGCGGCGCCGGCGGCCCCAGCTTCGGGGTCCCCGGCCCGAGCGGCGCTGACGGCGTCCACAAGGCGACGAATTTCTGAGCCTCTGGCGGCGTGATACGGCGTGAAATGCCGGAGAGGATTCAGCTTTCCGGCCTGATCCCGCCAGTGTAGGCTCCCCTCCCGTGAGCTCACCGCCTGCCACCCGAACGAACAAGCGCGCCGGAGCAGGGCAACAGGGCCCGGAGAGCCCGCTGTTTCGGCGCTGGGCCGAGTGGGTGCTGCGCCACCCGTGGCTGGTGGTCCTGGCGACCATCGCGGTGTGCGCCGCGGCGGCGTGGGGCATCGCGACCCGGCTGACCATGGACATGACCATCGAGTCGTTCATGGACAACGACTCGTCGGCCGTGAGGACGCTCGAGGAGTACCGCGACCAGTTCGGGCGTGACGACGCGTTCATCGTGCAAGCCGAAGGCGACGTGTTCTCGGCCGACTACCTGGAGCGACTGCGCAAGCTGCACGACGAGCTGGCGACCCTGGACATGGAGATCCCGAGCCTGGGCCAGAGGCTGACCGACCGCGCAGGGGTCGCGCCCGCGGCGGCGGCGGCCTCCACGCCGGCGGCCGCCAGCGCCGGACAAGAGGCCGAACGGGCAAGCGCTGACGACGCGTTTGGCGACTTCGACGACACCGGCGAGGGCGCCGAGCTTGAGGACGCGAACAGCGCGTGGGCCGACGAGTCCGGCGGCAGCGTGGTCGACCAGATCATCTCGCTGGTGAACTTCCGAGTGACGCGCGGCAAGACGGTCACCGACGCCAGCGGCCGCGACATCGTGCAGCTCGAGGTCGGCGAGTTTTTGCAGCCGTGGCCCCGCACGGACCAGGAGCGCGCGGCGCGGAAGGCCCAGGCCCTCGCCGACCCCAAGATGGTGGATCAGGTCGTGTCCAGCGACGGCACCATCTCGGCCATCGTCATCCGCACCGAGTTCATGAGCACCGCGGATCTTGAGCGGGTGGCCGACGCGCTGCAGACCGTCCTCGCCCGCCACGGCGCGCCCGGGTTCGCGCTCAGCCTCTCGGGTCTGCCCGAGCTCACCGCGTCGCTGAATCGCACGATGCAGCGCGAGATCCGCAACCTCCTCATCCTCGCCGTCGCCGCCCAAATCCTGATGCTCTTCTTCCTGTTCCGCCACCCGGCCGGGGTCTTCGGCCCCCTGGTCGTCGTGGGGCTCGCCGCCGCCTGGACCTTCGGCTTCATGGCCTTCGCGGGCCAGCCCGTGACGATGCTCTCGAACGTGCTGCCCGCCTTCATCATCGCGGTCGGCATCGGCGACTCCGTGCACATCCAGTCGGTGTATCGCGACGCACGCCGCCGCGGCGTGCCCAACCACGAGGCCATCGTGAGCGCCGTCGCCGCCACGGGCAAGCCGGTGCTCTTCACGACCCTGACCACCATGTTCGGCCTGCTCAGCCTCAACTCGGCCTCGATGACGGCCATCAACGAGATGGGCACGGCGGGCGCCGTCGGCGTCGTGTTCGCGCTGGTCAACACGTTCGCCATCTTGCCCGTGATGCTGTCGTATAACCGCACGGGCATCCTCGGTGCGCCGCCCCAAGGCCACCACGGCCTCCTCGACCGCTTCCTCGACCTCTGCGGCAGCATCTCCGGGCGCCCCATCAGCGCTCCCGCCGGGACGCCGGTCAATCCCCGCCGGCGCCGCATGGTCCTCATCGTCGCGTTCCTGCTCACGGCGATAGCCGGCTACGGCGTGAGCCAGCTCCGCGTGTGGCACAACCCGCTGTCCTGGCTCCCCGACGACGACCCGACCAAGATCGCCTTTCAGACCACCGACGAGCGCCTCGGCGGCGCGGCCACCGTTCAGCTCCTCATCCACACCAAAGGCGATCTCGGGATGAAGGATCTCAAGCTGCTGCGCGGCCTCGAGGCCCTCGAAACCCGCGTGCGCGCCTACCAGGACCCGCTGGTGCCCAACCTCGTCGGCGCCTCCATCAGCCTGCTGGACGTCGTCAAGGAGACCAACCGGGCGCTGCACGGCGGCGACCAGGCCTTCTACCGGCTGCCCGACACCCAGGCCGAGCTCGCGGACACCCTCTTCTTGTTCGAAAACGCCAGCCCAAGCGAGCTCCACCGGCTCGCCAGCGCGGACCTCAGCACATCGCAGATGAGCCTGCGCGTCCGCTGGCTCGAGGCGACCTCGTACGGCACCTTCATCGAGGTCATCGACACGGCCATCGCCGACACCATCGGCGACCGCGCCGAGGTCAAGACCACCGGCGCCGCCTACACCCTCTTCGCCACGGTCTCCGCCCTCATCGCCGACCTGCTCCGCAGCTTCGCCGTGGCCTTCGCCGTCATCACGCTGCTGATGATCCTGCTGCTGGGCGACATCCGCCTGGGCCTGGTCTCCATGGTGCCCAACCTGCTACCCATCATCTACGTCATGGGCTTCATGGGCTACGCTGGCGTGCCCATCGACATGTCCAACCTGATCATCGCCTCCATCGCCATCGGCTTGGCGGTCGACGACACCATCCACCTGCTCCACCGCTACAAAGTGAACCTCAAGGCCCACGGCAACGTGGAGGACGCCATCAACGAGGCCCTGCACCACTGTGGCCGCGCGCTGAC
>CAZNZH010000364.1:0-6194 GCA_964577445.1 uncultured Myxococcales bacterium | reverse complement strand
GTCACTTACCGCGGGCCGTGGAACAGCGACTCTACCGGGTGATGGATCATACCCCCTCGCCTGTCAGGGACGCGGGGCGCCTTCCAGCGGAAAGTAGCCGACCAGAACTGGTTTCCCGCGCACCGTCATCGCCGTAACGTGACGGAGCAGGTCGACATCCCATATGGAATCGGACTCGTATGTATTGGCCGTCCGGCTCCTCTCACCTTCAGCGGATGTGCTGAGCGCGTCTGATAGCACGACCTTGAACTGCGCGTGCGATTTGTTCGCGTAATCGAATGTGACGCTCTCGATCTCGACTCCCGGAGGGCGTCGGACCAACCGAAAGATGAGGGTCCTGAACGCGCTGGAATGAGGCCCGACAAGGGATTGGACGAACGCCTTCATGCCCTCGGGATCGGAAGCGCACACGTCCAGCGGGTCGAGCTGAAACCCGTACCGCTGCCGATAGTCGTCCCCGACCGCCTGCAAATCTTTGAGGTAGGCCGCAAGAACTTCGTCCGCGTCGCCGCGCCCCAGCACCCAGCCTACGCCAGCCTGTGTGAGCAGGTGCGCGAGCGCTTCTTCTGGTGTCCGCGCGGTCATGCTGCCAGACGGGGTGCGCGTTGCATACGCCACAGGTCGCTGAGCGTCTTGCACAGGCTGCTGACAACGGGCGACGCGAGGGCCTCGCGAGCGGCCACCAGCGTAACTTCGCGGTCCTCTGTGAAGAGCATCACCATGGTGTCCTCCAAGCCGACTGGTAGGCCGTGCTCATCCCATTCTCGCTCGGCCTCGCGGCTCTTGAAGACGAGTAATTCCTGAGCTGTGAGGGCCCGCGCGTCTGCGATCGGAAACGGCTCGGCGCTGTCGGAATTCGGATCGACAAGAACCCCGTCGGGCCACTCCGAGCGCAAGAGACCCAACGCGACCTCCCGCGCGGAGGGACCCGAAATGTTCTCGTAGACGAAGTCCTTCCCACCAAACATGAGATCACTCCTCAGACTGTGCGCTTGCCGGGCCGGCGTACTGCTGTCGCTCAACCACGACGACGTAGTCGACAGGTGAGTAGAGGATGAACTTCCCGCGACCGCCCTTGATCGGCTTCAGTCCAGAGTTGCCCAAGAACGAGAACATGTACTTCACCTTCTCGCTATTTATCATGAGCCTGCTGGCCAATTTTGGAGCGTCTGGCGGCAGGCTCGTGAAATACGCGCCTACTCCGTGAGGGCCCGGCGGGAGGGCGGCGCGGAACGTCCAGTTCGGCGCCGACCGGATTCCATTGTAGCCGGGCTTGTTGGTGTAGTGAATCAATGAGTACGTCGGCTGCCGTTTGGCTGGAGGAGCGGGCTACCCGGCCGGTTCGGCCGTCGTATTGTGGGCGAACTCGGAGCGAGTCTGGCAGGAGTTACCGGCCGTGGGAAGGGCTTGCGGACTGGCGGTGCGAGGCAAGCCCGCCCGAGATCGGCCGCTCGCCCGAAAACCACTCGCCCGCGCTCACCCGCTCCCCCACCCGCGCTCACCCCTTCACCCCGCCGGCGTTCAACCCCGCCACCAAATGCCTCTGCAGGTAGAAAAACAACCCCATCACCGGGATCGTCACCAACGTCGCTCCCGCGCTGAACGCCGGCCAGTTCGCGCTGTGCTCGCCCACATACCGCTGCAGCACCACCGGCAACGTCAGCAACGACTCCCCGCTCAGAAACGTCGCCGCTAAGATGAACTCGTTCCACGCGGTCATGAACGCGAAGAGCGTCGTCACTGCCAGCGCCGGCCTCGCCGCGGGCAGCACCACCTTGAAGAAGGCCTGGGCCCTGCTCGCTCCGTCGACCATGGCGGCCTCTTCCAGGTCGACCGGAATCGCCTCAAACGCAGTCCGTAGCTGGAAAATCGCGAAGGGCACCACCGTCGAGCCGTACACCAGAATCAACCCAGTCCGTGAGTTCAGCAAGTGCAGCGCGTCCAGCATCAGGTACAGCGGGATGGCCGCGGCCACCCCTGGGAACATCTGCGTGGCTAGGAGGCTGCGCAGGGAGGCTCCTTTGCCGACGAAGTCGAAGCGGGCCATGGCGTAAGCCGCCGGCGCGGCGATGGCTACTGCGGTGACTGACGTCAATGTGGCGATGAGCAGCGAGTTTGCCAGTTGGGTGAAGAATATGCCGTTGTCGCGGAAGAGGACGTAGGCGAAGTGGTCTAGGGTGGGCTGTTCGGGCCAGGGGAGGACGCGGCCGGAGCGCATGGGGGCTCCGCTGAGCGCCGTCGCTAGGACCCAGAGGACGGGGTAGAGGGCGAAGAGCGTCGCTAGGAGCAAGGCGAAGTGGATGGCTAGTGGCTGTAGGCGCTTCATTGGGTGGCCTTGGCGACGGCGCGGGTGCGGGTGGCCAGCCAGAGGACGCCGAAGATGAGGACGGCGTAGGCGGCGGCGTATCCGTAGCGGGCGCCGCGGGTGAAGGCCCAGCGGTAGGCCTCGCTGACGAGGATTTCGGTGCTGCCGCCGGGCTCGCCGCCGCTGACGAGGAAGACGACGTTGAACATGTTGAAGGTCCAGACCGCGCCCATGGCGACTGCGGGGAGGAGTGAGGGCCAGAGCAGCGGCAGGGTGATGTGGCGCAGGCGTTGGGCGGGGGAGGCGCCGTCGACTTTGGCGGCTTCGTAGAGCTCTTGGGGGATGGCGGAGAGCGCGCCGAGGGCGACGACCATCATGAAGGGGAAGCCGAGCCAGACGTTGGTGGTGATGTTGGCGGTGAAGGCGGTGCCGAAGCGGCTGAACCAGTGGACGGGCTCGACGCCGACGAGGTCGAGCAGGGCGTTTACGGCGCCATATTGACTGTGGAACATGCCTTTCCAGGACAGCGCCGTCACATAGTTGGGGACGGCCCAGGGGATGATGAGGAGGACGCGGTAGACGGCGCGCATGCGGAGGATGGGGCGGTGGAGCAGGAGTGCGAGGGCGACGCCGATGGTGACGTGGAGGACGAGGTTTAGGGCGGTCCAGACGGTGGTGACGAGGAGGACGCGCCAGAAGGAGCCGTTGGCGAAGAGGCCGGCGTCGCGGTTGGTGAGGATGTCGGCGTAGTGGGTGAGGCCGACGTAGCGGAACTCGGAGCCGTCGGTGGCGAAGAGGCTCATGGCGGCGCCGACGACCAGCGGGGCGATGACGAGGAGGAGGACGGCGACGAAGGCGGTGGCGAGGTAGGTGTAGGCGGGGACGGAGGCGGACAGCGCGCGGCGGACTTCGGCGCGGCGGGCGCGGGCGAGGGCTAGGAGGGCGAGGAGGAAGAGGGCGGCGCCGGCTAGGATGAGGGCGAGGTCGGGGTCGCGGGCGGGGGGGAGCGGGCGGACGGCGTTTTCGAAGCGGGCTTCGGCGTCGGTCAGCGCAGCCGCGGGGTCGACGCCGCCGCGGACGACCGAGCGGATGGCGCGGGTGGTGGGCTCGAAGACCTGGCTCATGCGCGGGTCGCTGGGCATGACGAGGCCGGCGCGGGCGGCGTCGCGGAAGGCGCGCAGGGTGGGATCGGGGGGGAGGCGGTCCCAGGTGGCGCGGTGGCTGACGACCTGGTGGGCCTCGGTGGCGCGTAGCCAGGCGCTGTCGGGGCCGGCGAGCCAGGCGGCGAGGCGGGCGACGCGCGGGGCGCGGGCTGGGTTGGGGGCGGGGGTGGCGGCGCGGAAGACGGCCTCGACGGTGACGAAGGGGCGCAGCGGGCCGGCGTCTTCGAGGGCGGGGAGCGGGATGACGGCGACGTCGAGGGTGGCGGGGAGCGACGCGGCGAGCCAGGGGCCGCTGATGACGTAGGCGGCCTGGCCGCTGCCGAAGAGGCGGCCGATGAGCGCGCCGTCGGGCTCGGGCGGGATGAGGCGGTCGTGAAAGAGCGCGGCGATGCGGGTCAGCGCCGCGATGGCCTCGGGGGTCGCGACGCCGCCCCGGGCGAGGGCGAAGGCGCCGTCGTCGTAGAGGCGGGCGCCGTAGGCGTGGAAGAAGGGGGCGGCGAAGTAGGCGTCCTCGCCCTCGATGGCGAGCGGCCAGACGCCCTCGGGGAAGGGTTGGCGGAGGCGCGACTCGAGGCCGGCGCCCTCGGGGATGTCACTTTTTACCAGGCGGCGGTTGATGAAAAGGGCGATGGCTTTGGCGGAGAGTGGCCAGCCGTAGAGCGCGCCGCCGTAGCGCAGGGCGTCGACGTGGGCGGGCTCGAGGCTGGCGAGGGTGGCGTCCCAGGTGGGGTCGGCGGCCGGGTCGAGCGGCTGGACGACGCCGCGCTGGGCGTAGCGGCCGAGGCGCTCATGGGCGTCGATGAAGAGGTCGGGGCCGTTGCCGGTGGGGACCGCGGACTCGAGGCGCGAGGCGAGCACGCCGAAGGGCAGGCGCACGGCCTGGACGTGCTCGCCGGGGTTGGCGGCCTCGAAGGCGGCCAGGACCTTGGCGAGGACCTCGGCCTCGCCGTCGCCGTACGCGTGCCACAGGATGAGCGGGGCGCCCTCGGCGTGTGCCGGGGCGCTGATGGCGAGGGCCGCCAGCGCGCACGCCAGGCCGACGAGTGCGCCGCGAATCACAGACGAGCGCCCGCGGCGTCGAAGTGGTGAATCGCCGCGGGGTCCGCCGTCCAGCGCACCGTCTGGCCGACCGCCGCGTTCGGCGCGGCCGCCGACCAGATGAGCCGCCGCCCCGTCGCGTCCTCGGTGATCGGGTCAAACCCGCCGCCGCCTGCCCCCGCCGCGTCGACCAGCACGCCGTGTACCCAGCTCTCCGCACCCATCGGCTCGACCGCCAGCACGTACACGTCGAAGCTCGGCTGGCCCGCGGCCAGCGCCTCGCCGCCATGCGCCGCCCGAAGCTGATGCGCCCGCACACCCAGGGTCGCGCAGCCCGCCGGCAGCCCGGCCCGTGCCTCATCATTCAGGTAGGCCGCGTCGAGCAGGTTCATCGGCGGCGTCCCGATAAACCCGGCCACGAACCGGTTCGCCGGCCGCTCGAAGACCTCCAGCGGCGCGCCCACCTGTTGGACCACGCCGCCGTCCAGCACCACGAGCCGGTCCGCCAGCGTCATCGCCTCGACCTGGTCGTGGGTCACGTACACCGTGGTCGTCCGCAGGCTCCGGTGCAGCGCCTTGATCTCCACGCGCACCTTGTTGCGCAGCTTCGCGTCCAGGTTCGACAGCGGCTCGTCGAATAAGAAGAGCTTCGGCCGCCGCGCGATCGCCCGCCCCATCGCCACGCGCTGCCGCTGCCCGCCGGAGAGCTGCCGCGGCAGCCGGTCCAGCAGCTCGCCCAGCCCCAGCATCTCGCTGACCTCGGCCACCCGCTGGTCGATCTCCGCCCGCCCGACCTTGCGCAGCTTCATCCCGAACACGAGGTTGTCGCGCACGCTCAGGTGCGGGTAGAGCGCGTAGCTCTGAAACACCATCGCCACATCGCGGTCTCGCGGCGAAAGCCGCGTCACGTCGCGCCCGTCCAGCATCACCCGCCCGCGGTCCGGCGTCTCGAGCCCCGCGATGACGCGCAAGAGCGTGCTCTTCCCGCACCCGCTGGCCCCGACCAGGACGACCAGCTCGCCCTCGCGGGCGGTGAGCTCGACGCCGCGCAAGATCGGGGTGGAGCCCAGGGTCTTCTCGATCGCTTCGAGCCGCAGTTCCGCCATGGCTCAGCGTGCCGCCTTTGCGCTCGCCGAGCCCGCCGCGGCCAGGCTCTCGCGGCGTCGCCGGCGCGCGGCGACCAGCGCTGTCAGCAAGGCGATGAAGGCCCCTGCGAGCCAGCTATCTCCTGGCGAATCGGAGCCCGCGCTGGCGCAGCCGCTGCGCGTGGAGCCACCTCCCGTGGACGCGTCGCCGATTAGCGAGCTGTCAGCGTCCGCTTTGGCGTCAGCGGTGGGGCCGGGGTCGGTGGGTACCTCGGGGCCGGGGTCGGGCTGGATCTCGGGCGGCGCTTCGGCATCTGGTGCCGGGTCCGGGTCCGACTCAGGGCCGGCGTCCGGGGCGGCGTCGGGCTCCGGGTCGGGGTCGGGGACCACGACGGGCTCAGCGTCCGCGTAGGCTCCGCAGGCGGCGGGCATGGGCGGCTTCGTCGAGAGCAGGTAGGCGCCGGCGCCGAAACCGACCATGGGGATCGAGCCGCGGTAGGTGCCCTTTTGGGCGTCGAGGAGCTCGGCGATTTGCAGGTCGTTGGCGTGGGCTTGATCGAGTAACCACAGCCCGAGATCGGTCTTTTTAGGGCCGTCGGGCAG
>CAZNZH010000363.1:0-6220 GCA_964577445.1 uncultured Myxococcales bacterium | reverse complement strand
ACTTGAAGTGGTCGAGGTCGAGCAACATCACCGACAGCGGCGTCCCATGCCGCTGCGCTCGCCGCAGCTCCTCATCGAGCCGCTCCATCACATAGCGCCGATTGGACAGCCCCGTCTGGTCGTCCATCCGCGCCATCCGCTCAAGCTCCATGTTCGCCCGCGCCAACTCCACCGTGCGCTGCGCCACCAGCTCGTCGAGGTGGTCGCGGTGCTGCCGCAGCTCCTCCTCGCTTCGCCGCTTCGCCGAGACATCCGTCGCGACGACGATGATGCCGGTCACCCGCTGATTCGCGTCCTTGCACGGGAACTTGTCGGTCTGCATCCACCGCCGCTCGCCCGCCGGCGTCATCACGCTCTCGGCGATCCCCAGCTTCGGGTGCCCGGACGCCATGACCTCCAGATCGTCGAGGTACGCCTCGTCCGCCTCCGCCGGAAACCAGCGCGCAGCGGGCGTCCCAGCCATCTCCTCCGGCGTCGCGCCGAAGATCGCCGCCGCCGCGCGGTTCACCCGCAGGATCTGGTTGCCCGTGTCCTTGTAGAGGACCAGCGACGGGATCGCGTCGAGGATGGTCTGCAGCTCGCCGAGCATGTCGACCGCGGCCACCGCCCGCACCGCGGCGACGAGGGCCTGTGGCTCGTCACTGTCGACATCGCCGTTCACGGTCTACAATCCCCTCTCGATGGGCTTGATCTTAGCGTGCCGAGCGATCGCTCGGCAAGCACATTCGACCTCGCGGGAGCCGCCTCAGACCTGACCACCAGGGGACCCCGTGCGTGCGAGCGGACCTGGGCGAGCGCATGGCCAGCCCTCAACCCGGCACGTCGCGGCGGCCGTCAGCGTGCAGCGCGAAGCGGCCTTGCGAGCGCGCGTGCACCGGGGCGTCAGACGGCCACGGCCAGCCGCCGAACCCCGTGGCGCGGTAGTCGGCGAAGGCTTGCTGGATCTCGGCCTGGGTGTTCATCACGAAGGGGCCGTACGTGGCGACGGGTTCGGCGATGGGGCGCCCCTGAAGGACCAGCAGCGAGACGGGCCCTGCGCCGGCGACCAGGCGCGCCGGGAGGTCCGAGCGCAGCGCGGCGCGCGAGCTGGGCGGCAGGTCGCGGGCGGCCACTTTTAGCGAGGCGCCAGCGTAGAAATAGAGCGAGCGCGCCAGGCCCTCGGCGGCGGCCGGCAGCGTCCACGAAGCGCCCGCCTCCAGCTCGATGGTCCAGATGGCGACGTCGGAGCCGGGCTGCGACGCCCAGGAGTCCGGGGGCGCGGCGGGTGGCGTCTTCCCTGCCAGCGTCCCGGCGACGGTGGTCACCACCGCGACCTTCCCGGCGGCGTCCACGAAGCGGTGCACCGGAATCGCGTCCGCCCACAGCATCGTGAAGTAGGCCGGGACCATCTTGTTTTTCTGAGGCAGATTCAGCCAGATCTGAAACAGCTCGACCGGGTTCGCCTCGTCTTTTTGCCGCAGCGGGAACATCTCCGCGTGGACGATGCCCGCGCCGGCCGTCATCCACTGGGTGTCGCCGCCGCCATAGCGCGCGGTCGCTCCCATGGAGTCGCTGTGGTCGATGAAGCCGCGGCGGGCGACCGTCACGGTCTCGAAGCCGCGGTGGGGGTGGCGCGGGAAGCCCGGCACCACGTCGCCGTGGTACATCGACCACCCGTCCCGACCCGAGAAATCCTGCCCGATCTGCCGCCCGGCGAGCGACGCGACCGGCCCCTGGGCGTCGTTTCCGGCCGGGTAGCCATCCTTGTGATGGACGCAGAACAGGAAGGGGTCCGGCGTCGGCCAGGGCATGCCGCGCAGCGCCTCGATCTCCATGATGGTGTCGACGCTATCGGGCACGACGGCCTCCTTCGCTCTCGTGATGGACCCTGGACCGGACTCGATCTCGGGCGTTGCTTTCTCGGTGGGCTCAGCGGGCGACGCAGCCGAGGCCGAGCCCTCCTCGCGGCAAGCCACCAAGCCGTTGGCCGCGAGCGCCGAAGCCGCCACGGCCACCCGCTCAAGAAACCCGCGACGGTCGATGCCACTCACCGCGCCCCTCCTCCGCCAACCGAGCAGCGCCTGAGTCTACGCCCGAAGCGCTCGAGGGGAAGCCTGAGGCCCGGTCGGCTGGATTGGACCGCTGGTTCTGGCGCCGAAGCCGACCCTGACGCGGCGACCGACGCCACGCCTGGCTCTGTGACCGCGCCGGATGCAGCGCCCGAGATCGGCGGCGGTCCAGACTCCGTTGCGGTCGCTGGGCTACAGCCCGTGACCGCGCTCTCGTGCTTCGCCGACCAGCTCGGCGACCTCCCGGGCCTCCCCGCCGACTACGACAGCTACGGGCCGACCATCGGCAGCCACTGTAAGGGCACGAATCACCAGGATATCCAAGGTGTTCAGCGCGTCGTCTTCGCCGGGGAGGCCCGTTGGACCCCGTGGGCTGAGGGCGTTCGCGACTACGCCCGATTGGACGCGAGGATTTCGGCGAAACGGATCAGCAGATCGGGGGCGATGCGCCGGAGGTAAGCCGTGACGCTAGCCAGGTCGGCGCCCGCGTCTGCGAGGGTTCGCACATCGGCCCGGTCCTGGGGACGATGTGCGTGAAGCTTCAGGAGTATCAGGCCCTCCACTGGCATGACGGGCACGGCCCCCGGGGCACCTGTCTCAAGCTGGGCATCCAGGGCTGCATACTTCGGGGGCACCGCGAGGAAGTCCACCACGCCCACGCGGGCCATCTCGGCGACTTCGTTCTTGTAGGTGATGATCGGACTCAGCGTCGCGAATGCCTCCGCGGCGACCAGGAAATCCGCGTCTCGAGTGGCGCGCGCCTGTCCGTGGATGCCGACGGCCAGACCACCGATGAGCGCGTGACGGATTCCAAGTTCGCGCAGACGCGCCGACACGCGCACGGCATCATTGAGGACTGTCGGCGACACCGCGCCGGCCAGGCGCTCCAGTCCAGACTTCACGGCGTTCCGACCAGCGCGCGCGTGCCGTCGGGGTAGCTAAACTCGGTGATTACCCGCGGCGGCGCAGGTGGCTCAAGGGCAGCCTGTGCTCGAATCCGGTCGAGGAACTCCTGGGAGTAGGCGCCGGGATTCGGGTTCGGACCCTTGTCGTCCGGGGCTTCGAGGATGATGACACCGTCGGGCGTAACGAGGACTTCATCCAAGTGGGGATACGGGGTGACGAGCGCACGGAGCTCTTCGAGAGGCGCTACATGTTCCGCGTCGTAGCGCGCCTGCATCTCCAACCACCAGCGCGCTGGGACATCGAAATAGAGCGCCAACCTGGCCGCCGTATCGGGGGTCAGCGCGCGGTGCCCCTTCAGCAGCTCGGAGACCCGACGGACGTGGACGCCAATCGCCTTGGCCAGCCGGTAAGGCGTGACCCCGAGCGGCTCAAGGAAGCGCTCTCGCAAGAGGGTTCCGGGGTGAGGGCAAGGTGTCATTGTCGGCCTCCAACGCTGGGAGACGGATGGTAGCGCAGCGCGATACTGCCGAGCAAATCGGGTCGGCTACGGCCACACGCGTGGGGCCATCGCGATGATGAAGGCTTGCATGGCCAGCTTCGGCATGTTGGGCGGCAGCGTCAGGATGGGGAGGTCCAGGCCGAAGTCGCGGCGGCGGCGCAGCTCGCGGATGACGCGCAGGGGGTTGCCGCTGATGGTCAGGACCTCGATCATCTCGGGGGTGACGGCGCGGGCGGCCTCTCTTCGCGTGGATTTGTCGGCCCAGAGCTCGGCGATGCGGTCGCACTCGGGGCCGAAGCCGAAGCCGGTCAGCAGCTCCTTATAATAGTCGCCCATGCCGCCGATGTAGAACGCGATGAGGTCGCGCGCTCGGTCCGTCGCCATGTCGCCCAGCAGCGGGATAGCGGTGGTGAAGGGCGCGGTGACGATGTCGTCGGGGTTGCGGCCGGCGCGCTTCGCACCGGTCTCGATCCACTGGCGGCCGACGTTGAGCTTGTCGTAGGGCCAGAAGACCGGCATCCAGCCGTCGGCCAGCTCGCCGATGCCCTCGATGGACCTCTGCTTGAGCGCGGCGACGTAGATGGGGATGTGGCGGCGCGGCGGCTTGATGTCCAGCTTGAAGGGCCGGTAGTCGGTCAGCGTGGCGCCGGCGTCGGCGAGTGAATCACCGTTCAGTAAGGTGCGGACGACGCGGATGACGTCTTGGAGCTGGCTCAGGGGCTTGGAAAACGGGCGCCCGTGGAAGCCCTCGATGACGTTCTTGCCGCTGGTGCCGATGCCCAGGATCAGGCGACCGCCGCTGATCTCATCGAGCGTGGCCGCCTGCATGGCGATGAGCGCGGGCGAGCGGCTGAAGACGTTGATGATGCCCGTGCCGAGCTTGATGCGCTTGGTCTTGAGCGCTATCTCGGTCAGCAGCGAGAAGACCTCGTAGCCCCAGACCTCGGGCAGCCAGAACGAGTCGTAGCCCAGGCGGTCGGCGAGCACCGCCGCGTCGACGTAGAGCTTGCGGTCGTAGCCCTTCCAGAAAGCGAGGAGGCCAGTGGGCTGGGACATGGTGCGGTCCATGGTCTGGGAGTACCGGGAGTGTCGAGAGTGCGCCGGGCACGCCCGGGCTATAGCCGCCGGCCGCCGCGCGCGCAATCGACAATCCTGCGACAAAAACCCTGCGAGCGCGAGCCGGGGTCCGGAGCACTTGGCCCGCGCGGCGTCCCTGGCGCTCGAGATGAGCGGACGCGACCTGCCGCGGCCGCCCTCGAACACGATCGCCCCGAGGGCGGGCGCTCACCTGGCGACGATGAGCCCGTAGTACCGCGCCATCCAGTAGGGCGCCAGCACATCCGCGCCGTCCATCTCGATCCAGCCGCCCATGCCGCCGTCCACCCTGAAGCTGTCGGTGTTCCAGCGGTCGCAGCGCCGCTCCTCGTAAGGGATGATCAGGCCGTCACTGCGCACGGCTCCATCCTTTATATAGGGCAGCGGTACCGCCATCAGGTCCCGGCGGTGGCTGTTGTGGGTGTCCCAGCGGATCATGTCGACCGGGGCCAAGCGCAGCCAGCGCGCGATGAGGTCCAGGTCGTAGCCCACGCCGCCGGCCGAGGCCTCGACCACGTTCCAAAAGCTCGCCTGATGCTCGCGCATGTCCGCGAAGGTGGCCGCCCAGCCCTCCAACCAGCGCGCGCGGAGCTCCCGGTCCGTCTCGTAGCGCAGCAGCGCATACCAGCTCTGCACCGCCATCTCATCGTTGGAGCCGTCGCGCGCCCGGATGTCGCTGTAGTGCTTCTCGCGCACGGCGTTGTCGGCGTAGCCGTGCAGGTCGATGAGCTCGGCCTTGGCTTCGAGGTAACGCACATCGCCGGTCATGTGGTGCGCCAGGGTCAGCGCCGCCAAGATCTCGACCGAGCGCACTCCGCCGTCGCCGAAACGGCCGGCGAAGCTCTCGTTGACATAGAAGGGGTCCCACTGGCCGTAGGTCGTGACCTCCCCGTCGACATCGAGGAGCTGCCACCCGTGGTCGATGAGGCCGCCGACGATGCCGTCGATGTGGTCGGCGATGCGCGCTCGCTGGTCCTCGTCGGCGCACAGGTCGTAGGCCGGCCCCAGCATGAAAAGATGAGCCGCCAGCTCGTCATTTGACGTGTCGCCCTTCACCCACCACAGCCCGTCCGGCGACGTAAACCACTCGCCGTCGTCGGGCGCGTCGCAGTCGTCGAGGTTACAGCTCGCCTTGTGGATGACCGCGCGGGCGAAGAACCAGTCGGTGCCGGTGAGGTCGCGCAGCCGCAGCATCGCGTCCAGGGACTCGTCGAAGCTCGCCTTCGCGTCGGCGGCCGCGGTGACCTTGTAGCGCATGCACTCGGCCACCAACCAGAAGCTGGTCCAGGTCCCGTCATTGTCGGAGTCCCACGGGATATTGCTGCTGACGTCGCCGCGGACGGTCAGGTGCGAGTCGGCCACGGCGCCGAGGCGGTCGTGTCGCGCCAGCACGCGGTCGACGAAGGGCGCCAGCTTCTGCTCGAGGGTGACCAGCGCGGTGGTGACGTGGCCGGGGCCCGCCGCGGTGGCGAACCAGAGCGTGCCGTCGGCGGCCTGGGCGACGCCGCGCACGTCCTCGGACGGCATCCAGCGCTCAGCACCGTAGACCCGCCACTCGGGGCCGAAGCCGCGGTCGTCCAGGCGCATGGCCCCGCCGGCCGTGGCGATCAGCGTGGCAGCCAGCGTCCGCGCCGCGTCGGGCGACACGCCGATCATGTGCTCGAAGGACGGC
>CAZNZH010000362.1:0-6245 GCA_964577445.1 uncultured Myxococcales bacterium | reverse complement strand
GGTCGATGGTGACGGGCGCCTCCAGGCGGCGTCGGTGGCGCTGACCGGCGGGGCTGCGGCCGGGGCGCCTGGTCGCGGCGCGGCGCCGGCCCCGGCGCGACCGCTGACGGCGGCCAAGGTGCAGGTCGCGCCGGTCATCGACGGCAAGCTGGACGACGCGGTGTGGCGGACGGCCCAAGCGAGCGCGGCGTTCGGACAGCCGGGTGGCGGGCCGGTCAGCCCGCGGCGGCTGACCCAGGTGCGCGCGCTGTGGGACGACACGGCGCTCTACGTCGGGTTTTCGGTGCGCGACGACGACATCTGGAACGACCAGACCGGCCGCGACGCGACGCTCTGGGAGCAGGACGTCGTGGAGATCTACCTCGACCCGGGCGAAGATGGTAAAGATTACATAGAGTTACAGGTGTCGCCCGCCGGCGAGGTCTTCGACGCGTGGTTTGAGTCCCACCGCTCGCCCGAGTGGCCGGAGGCGGCGAAGAGGCTGACGCTCAGCGGCATGCAGGTGAAGGTCCACGCGGTCGGCTCCGTGAACACGCGGGATGACGGCGTGACCGATGAGAGCTGGTCGGTGGAGGTGGCGATCCCGTGGAAGGAGCTGCCGGGCGTCGACGGGCCGCCGGCCGAGGGGACGCAGTGGGGCGCGAACTTCTATCGCATCGACGTGAAGTCGCCGACGCGCGAGGGGTTCATGTCGTCGTGGGCGCCCGCGGGCGGCGATTTTCACAACACGAGCGCGTTCGGGCGGCTGATCTTCGGCGCAGCGGTCGCGGCGCCGCCCTCGCGGGGCAACCCGGCGGCTAGGGCGCCCGGGCCCGGCGAAGAGGAAGGCGAGGGCGAGGATCCGCCGTCGGGCGCGGCGCCGGTCCCGGCAGGTGGGCTCTGATCGCGTCGGGGGCGGACCGAGGGCGGCCGGCGCGGCTACAGCGGCTCCAGGGCATCATGGCGCGGCTGCGAGCGCGCGACGGCGGCTGCCCGTGGGACCTGGAGCAGACCCTCGAGTCGCTGAGGCCCTTTCTGCTCGAGGAGGCCTACGAGGTCCTCGACGTGATGGGCGGCGACGCGGCGGCGGTCCACTGTGACGAGCTGGGGGACCTGCTCTTTCAGGTCGTCTTTCAGGCGCGGATTCGCGAGGAGGAGGGGGCCTTCGGGTTGGCCGACGTGGTCGACGCCATCTCCGACAAGCTCGAGCGGCGCCACCCGCACGTCTTCGGTGACGAGGAGGTCGCGGACGCGTCGGCGGTGCTGGTCCGCTGGGACGAGCTGAAGAAGGCCGAGGGCAAAGGCGGCGTCGGCGACGTGCCCGAGGCGCTGCCGGCGCTGATGCGCGCGGCGAAGGTCGGAAAGCGCGCGGCCAAGGCGGGCTTTGACTGGCCCGATGTCGCGGGGCCGCTGGCGGCCGTGCGGGCTGAGCTCGCCGAGCTCGAGCAGGCCATCGCCAGCGGCGACAGCCAGGCGGCCAGCCGCGAGCTGGGCGATCTGCTCTTCAGCGTGGTCAACGTCGCGCGCCACGTCCGGGCCGACCCGGAGCTGGCGCTGCGTGCCACCACCGACCGCTTCCTGGCCCGCTACCGCCACGTCAGCGCAGCGCTCGACGCCCGCGGTCTGAAGGCCGCCGACGCGGACCCCGCCACGCTGGACGCGCTGTGGGCCGCCGCGAAGGACGCCACGGCAAGTGCCGGCTGATCCCCGCGCGGCGAGCCGCCGCTCGCTGCTCAAGTCCGCCGGCGTGATGACCGGCATGACGCTCATCAGCCGGGTCCTGGGGCTGGTGCGCGAGCAGGTGCGCGCGGTCTACCTCGGCACCGGCTCCGCGTCCGACGCCTTCGGCCTCGCCACCAGCATCCCGAACCTCTTCCGCCGCCTGGTCGCCGAGGGCGCCATGACCGCGGCCTTCATCCCGGTGCTGGCCGAGTACCTGCGCCGCGGCAAAGACGAAGAGACGCGAGCCTTCCTCTCGCGTTTTTTCACCCTGCTGACCCTCGCGGTCGCCGGCGTCACCATCTTGGGCATCCTCATCACGCCCTGGCTCATCCACACCTTCTTCGCCGCCGAGTTTCAAAACGTCCAGGGCAAGGTCGAGCTGACCATCATCCTGACTCAGCTCATGTGGCCGTACCTGCTCTTCGTCAGCCTCTCGGCGATGCTTCAGGCGGTGCTGAACGCCAAGAAGATCTTCGGCCCGTCAGCCTTCACGCCGGTGCTGCTGAACCTGTGCATCATCGGCCTCGGCGTCGGCCTCGCCCAGGTCGTCCCCGACCCGTCCTACGCCCTGGTCGCCGGCTTCTTGCTGGGCGGCATCGCCCAAATTGTCTTTCAGATCCCGTACTTACTTCGCTGGACGGACATCCGGTTCGGCGTCGACTTCCACATGTTCGGGCCCGGAGTCATCCGCGTCCTCAAGATCATGGCGCCGGGGGTCTTCGCCGCCGGCATCTACCAGATCAACATCTTCGTCAGCACCCTCATCGCGTCGCGCCTCCCCGACGGCTCCATCGCGTCGCTTCAGTACAGCATCCGCCTGCAAGAGCTGGTCTTGGGCCTCTTCGTCGTCTCGGTCGCCCAGGTCATCTTGCCGACTCTGAGCGAGCAGACCGCCGCCGAGGACACCGAGGGCGTCAAAGACACGCTGAGCTACGCCACGCGCCTGCTGGCCTTCGTGACCCTGCCGGCCACCGTCGCCCTCATCCTGCTGGGCCCCGCCATCGTGCGCCTGCTCTTTCAGTTCGGCGCCTTCGACGCCGAGTCCACGCGCCAGACCGCCTTCGCCCTGGTCTTTCACGCGCTGGGCCTCTTCCCGATCGGGCTGGCGCGCGTGCAAAACCAGGTCTTTTACGCCCACAAGGACCTGCGCACCCCGACCATCGTCGCCGCGGTGGTCATGGTGGTGAACCTCGCGCTCTGCGTCGCCCTGGCCGAGCCCCTGCGCCAAGGCGGTATCGCCCTGGCCGGCAGCGTCGCGTCGGCCGTGAACACCATCGTCTTCTCGATCATCCTGCACCGGCGTCTGGGCACCAGCGACTGGCGTGCGACCGCCAACCGCCTCGGCCGCGTCGCGCTGGCGACGGTGGTCATGACCGCCGTCCTCGTGGGCTGGGCGGCGCTCTTCCCCACCGCCGCCATCGAGCGCCGCCTCGTCTTGGGCGCCTGGATGGCCGGCGCAATCACCACCGCCATCGCCGCCTACATCGCCGCCTGTCGCCTCTTGGGCGTCAACGAGCTCGACGGCGTCCTCGGCGCCCTCAAGCGCCGCTTCAAGCGCCGCTAACCGCTATCAGGGACACGGCGAGGGCGAGCTCTCCATGCGCTTGGCCTCGAAGTGCGCTGAGAGGCAAATCGCCGGCTCGCCCGACGCGCTTTGGCAGTCGAAGCTCTTGATGCCCCCGGCTGTGGTCAACAGGCCCTTCAGGTCCTGAAAGTCTGAATTACAGCCCCCGCAGGTGCCGTTCTTTGCAACGTAGCCGGGGTCGATCGCGGAGCACTCCTCCAGAACCGACTTGAGGCACGAACACACCGAACCCAGCGCGCTCTCGGTCAGCACCCCGCTGAGGACTTTTCCGCCCGTGATCGTCGAGCAGTCGTTGGACACGGTCGCTTCCAGCACCAGATCACGCGCCGGGATGGCGTGAATCGGTGACAGCCCGGGGGCGCAGTTCTTGATCTTCGATGTGCTGCCGGCGAACACGTTGATCCCGGTCGGCTGCGACGCCTTGAGCGCGCAGCCCGAGCGCGGGTGAATCACCTCGAACTCGGTGCCCGGCAACACGCAGACCTCGCTGGAACCGGGCTCGCCGACGCGCGCCCCTGAGACCGCGCGCAGCCGCACCTCGGTCTCGGTCACGGCGGTCACTTCGATGAGGATGTTCAGCGAGTACGCGGCGATATCGTCGGCCCACAGCCCATTCAAGATGCTCTGCAGGACATTCTCCTCGCCCGCGAGCGTGTCGATGGCCAGGGTCGTGAACCGGTACCAATCGCCGACGCTCGCGCAGTCGCACGTCCCCACCGGCCCCGTGTCCGGCTTGGTGTCGCCCAGGCCGTCGGCGCCAGAATCGGTGAGGCCGTCGACGCGAGAATCGGTCACGACATCGACGCGCGGAGACGACGGCAGCTTGTTCAGCGTGGAGTCCGTCGCGTTGGCGCAGCCCGCGCCGAGCCCTCCCATCACGGCGAGCAGCGCCACCCGGACGAGTCCATCGATCGCGCGTCTCATCGGCCCCTCCGTGACGGAAACGGCGGGCGAGCTGGACCTCTGCGGGGGTCCGCCACCCGATCCGGCCACATTTGCACATCGCGCCGAACTGCGTCAAAACCGAGGGGCGGTCGCCGCTTGGTCCGTCACCCGGCGCGGCTCGCTCGACTGGAGGGGCCCCATGGACATGCGTCGCGCCCGGCTGTCAGCGATGGTGTTGGCCACGCTGGTCGCCGGCACCACCGAAGCCTCGGCCGCCGGTTTCGAGCTGCTCGATAACGGCACCCGCGCGGTCTCCCGAGGCGGCGCCTTCTCCGCCCTCGCCGACGACGAGAGCGCCGTCGCCCTCAACCCGGGCGCCCTCACCCGCCGGCGCGGGACGCGGCTGTTTTTGTCGAACAACTTCTACCACGCGCCGGTGACCTTCACCCGCGACCCCACCGGCATCCCCATCGGCATTCTGCCCTCGGGCGCGGACCCTTCGATGCCGACCCAGCCCTCCGAGAACAAGAAGCCCTGGTTCCTCCTCGGCCCCATCCTGGCCGCCGCCTCGGACTTCGGCCTGAAGGACTGGCAGTTCGCCCTGAGCTTCTACGCCCCCGCCTCCATCGGGGCGGCGCAGTACGACACAGACGCGGGCTCGCGCTGGATGCTGACCGAGACCGACATCAAGGTCGCCTACCTGGGCGCCTCGTTCGCTTACGGCAAAAAGGACGTCTTCGGCGTCGGCATCACGCTGCAGAACGCGATGGCGCTCAGCGTCAATTTCCGTCAGATCACCGACGGCGCCAACGCGGGCTCGCTCCACCCCTACTACGGGCCCTTCGACTTGGAGACCGAGCTCCAGCTCAGCGATTACTTCGCGCCCACGGCCATCGTCGGCGCGTGGTACCGCCCCATCGAGCGCTTCGAGGTGGCGCTCTCCGGCCGGGTCATC
Organism: uncultured Myxococcales bacterium; assembly: GCA_964577445.1. Classification (GTDB taxonomy): domain Bacteria; phylum Myxococcota_A; class UBA9042; order PHBI01; family JACKFB01; genus JACKFB01. Next base: position 1,119 of record CAZNZH010000362.1, on the reverse strand, counting down.
CCGGTCTACTTCCACACCACGGGCGATCTGCGACTCCACAACGTCGCCGGCATCACCAGCTTCACCCCCGAGGAGCTGGTCGTCGACAACAGCACGGCGAGCCTGGACCTCGTGCTGCCGCCGACCGCCCGGCTGGGCCTGCGCTACCGTCACCCGGACGGCGACGGGGGGGAGCTCTTCGACGTGGAGCTCGACGTGGTCTACGAGGCGTGGTCGATGTTCAAGCGCTACGACGTGCATCTGGGTGGCACCCTCAACGTCCTCGTCGTCGGCGCGGAGGTCCCCGATCTGCAGCTTGAGAAGCGCTGGCGCGACACGCTCAGCGTGCGGCTCGGCGGCACCTACAACGTCCTCAGAGACCGCCTGTCGCTGTCGCTGGGCGGCTTTTGGGAGTCCGGCGCGGTCCCGAACGGCTATGAATCCTTGGATTTCCTGTCGTTTTCGCGCTTCGGCGTCGGCCTGGGCGCGCGCCTGACCATCGGGAAGTTCGCGCTCGGCGCGTCCTACGCCCACGTCTTTCAGGAAGATCGAAAGACCGACGAGGCGCACGCAAAGCTCTACCAGATCCGGCCGCTGGATCCGTGCCCGGACAAGTGCGACGGCGGCAAGGGCTGGTCGGGCGTGCCGGCGAACTCGGGCCGCTTCGAGAGCAGCTTCGACATCCTCTCCGTGTCACTCGCGCTCGGTTTCTGATGGGACGCGACGCGGAGGCGCCGCCGTCGCAGCGGCTGGCGGAGCTGGGGGCGCTGACGCGGCAGTTGGTCTACCGCCTCAACAACCCGCTGACCGTGCTGCGCAGCCAGCTCGTCTTTTTGCAAGAGCGCATCGACGCCGGCGACGCGACCGGCGAGCTCGCGGCCGAGGGGAGGGAGCGCCTGACCGCGCTGACGGACTCCGTGCGCGACATGGAGCGCGTCATCGGCGCGCTGGGCGACTATGTGCGCGGCGACGGCGAGCCCCGCGAGACCGACCTCGTCGAGTGCGCGCTGGTCGCCTACGCCGTCGCCAGCGTGAAGCTGCGCTACGCGGCCGAGCTGGACCTCGTCGAGCCCGAATCGCCAGCGCTCACCTGGGGGATTCGGGAGCGCCTCCAGCAGCTCTTCGTCGGCGTCTTCCTCG
>CAZNZH010000361.1:0-6252 GCA_964577445.1 uncultured Myxococcales bacterium | reverse complement strand
TGCAGGTGCCGGCCGACGGCCCCGTGCCGCCGTTTTTCGAGCGCACCATGGGCTACCCGAAGCCGGCAGGTCGGAGGTTCGACCCAGAGCGGGCGCGAGAGCTGCTGGCCGAGGCGGGGTTCCCCAACGGCGTGGACCTGCCGAAGATCACGCTCATCTATAATACCTATGAAATTCACAGACTTATCGCGGAGTTCGTGCAGCGCTCGCTCAAGGAGAACCTCGGCGTCGAGGTGGCCATCGAGAACATGGAGTGGAAGTCGCTGCTCAAGCAGTTGCGGTCGGGTGATTTCCAGATGGCGCGCTTCGGGTGGGTCGGCGGGAAAGACCCCTACACCTTCCTGAACTCGTTTCGGCACGACAGCCCGAATAACGAGATGGGATATAGCAATCTGGAGGTGGACCGGCTGCTCGACGAGAGCCTGCGCGAGCGCGACGAGCCCAAGCGGCTGGCGCTGATGGCGAAGGCGGAGGCGCTGGTGCAGGAGGACGCGCCGATCGCGCCCATCTATTACTACACGCGGGTCTACCTGAAAAAGCCCGTGCTGCGCGGGGTCGAGCAGGAGCTGACGGGCGTGCACCTGATGCGGCACATGTACTGGGGCGACAAAGCGGAGGGGCGGCCATGACCGGTGGGATGGGGCGCGCGGGGGTGGCGGCGGCGATGGTGGTGCTGGGTTGGGCGGCGGTGGGCGCCGGGTGCGGCGACGACGGGGTGGTGCTGCCGTCGAACATCAACACGCTGAAGTTTCGCAGCATCGCCATCACGCCGAACGCGAAGGCTGAGGCGCCGGTGGACCGGGTGATGCCGCTCAACGGGATGCAGGGGGCGCCGGTGCCGGTGGTGCCGGGCGACGCGAGCTTGAAGACCGCCTATTGGGGGCGGCTGACCGGCTCGCCGGAGCCGGACGGGGCGCACATCGGGATGGTGCGGGTCGGCAGCGACACAACCTGCGGGGTGAGCCTCGAGAGCATCTTCCCGGACCCGACGGCGGACCCGAGCCTGCCCGCGAGCTATGAGTTCGCGACGCTGGACGCGCAGATCGAGGCGGTGAGAGGGCTGAACACGGCGACGGTGCTGTGGCAGGCGGCGTTTCAGCCGGGCAAGGGCGGCGTGTGCGGCGCGACGAGCAGCGGGCGTCAGACGGGCGGCGTCATCCCGCCCGGCGCGCAGGGCGAGCTGTGGGCACAGGTGGCGGCCAACACGTTGCGCCACCTCAACGGGGGGCGACGTGGGACGCGGCGGGCAGGAGCTTCAACGTGCGCTACGTCGAGTTCATGGACGACCCGACCGAGCGCCTCGGCTACCCCGACGACGCGCTGGCGGGGCTCTTCTCGATTTACAAGCGCTTCGCCGACCTCGCGAAGGGCTACTTCCCCGATGACGCGACGGACGGCCCGCGGGTGCGGCTCGGCGGCATCAGCTTCACCCTGCGCAGCGCGGCAGACCTGAGCTACACCGTGGCCGCCGACAAGCACGGGATCCTGCGTTTCATCGACTTCTGCGCGGAAAAGGGCGTGCCGCTGGACTTCGTCAGCTTCCGGACGCGGACGCGCCAGCCCCATGAGGCCTTCGCCATCGCGGCCGAGCTTCGTCGCTACCTCGACACCCACCCGGCTGACACCGCCGGGCGGCTGAAGCGCACCGAGCTCATCGCCGCGAGCGTGGAGTTCGACCGCGACAACCCGGAGCTGCTGGCGCGCGGCATCCTGGCGGAGCCCGTGCTCGAGAGCACGTACCTGGGGGCATTTCAGGCCGCGGCGCGCATCTTTATGCAGGAGGTCCCGGTCAATCAGATGATCGCCGGGCGCGGTCCGCGGGTCTTTCAGGACCTCGCGACCCACGCTGGCGTCGACCCCTCGACGGTGGCGGACCTCATCGTCGACAGCCTCTACTTCGACGCCGACGGGCGGGCGCAGCCGGCGTTCATGGCGCTCTTTCCGTTTCGGCAGGTCTCGGGACACCGCCGCGTCAAGGTGACCAGCGGCGCGGACGGCGAAGGGATGGCCATCTTGGCGAGCCACGACCTCAGCTCGGACCGGGTGCTGCACGTCATCGTGGCCAACGCGAACGTGTTGACGGGCGCGGGCGGGCTGAACGCCGACATCACCTACGATCTCCGGCTCGAGAACTTCGTCCCGGCCACGGTGCCCATCGTGCAGTACAAGCTGGCGGTGATCGACCGCAACGCCGTGGGGGTGGACAGCTTCCACTTCTCGGAGACCGGCGTGCTCGAGACGATTCGCAGCCCGCAGCAGACCACCACGGCGCAGGTCAGCTTCGTGCATCAGATGGCGGTGCCTTCGGTGCACTACATCCAGTTTCTGCGGTGAACCCGGCGAGCGGTCGGCGGCGCTTTCGGTACGCACCGACGCCTACGCGCGAGCTGCACGTCGGCAACGGGCTGGCGGCGCTTACCGGGTGGGCGGCGGCGCGGGCGGCGGGCGGCGAGCTCGTGCTGCGCATCGAAGACATCGATCGCACGCGGTGTCGGCCGGCGCTGACGAGCGCGGCGTTGGCCGACCTGCGGTGGCTGGGGGTGGACTGGGACGAGGGGCCGGACGTGGGCGGCGCGTGGGGGCCGTACGCGCAGTCGGAGCGGCTCGGCGACTACGACCGCGTGCTCGAGCGCTTGGTCGGCGAGGGCAGCGCCTACCCGTGCCAGTGCAGCCGGGCGGAGGTGCGCGCGGCGCAGAGGGCGCCTCATCTGCAGCGCGGGGGCGAGACGCCGTACGCCGGGACCTGCCGGCCGACCGCGGGCACCTCCGGGGTGCTGGCCGATGACCGCGGAGGCTACCGACTCAACGTCCACGCGCTCGGGGGGGCTGCGCTCGTCCAGGTCGACGACGCGTGGCTCGGGGCGGGGACCGAGGACGTCCGCGCGACCTGCGGCGACTTCCTGCTGGGCCGCCCGGGGGCGCCCAGCTACCAGCTCGCGGTGGTCACCGACGACATCGCGATGGGCATCACCGACGTCGTGCGCGGGCGCGACCTGGCGGGGTCCACCGCGCGGCAGGTGCTGCTGTATCGCGTGCTGGGGCAGCGCGCGCCCCGCTTCGCCCACCACCCGCTGCTGGTGGATGGAGCTGGGCAGAAGCTGTCGAAGCGGGACCGCTCGCTCACCCTGGCGGCGGTGCGCGACGGCGGGATGGAGGCCGGCGCGCTGCGGGCCCGGCTGGGGGCGTCGATCGGGCTGTGGAGCCACGCCGTGCGGCGCGCTGATCCCTCCGATTTCATCGACAGCGTCGGGGTAATCGAAGCGGTCGCCGCGGCGGCCACGCGGCCGGGAGGGGGCACGGGGGCCGCCGGGGCGGGGCTCGCTGGCCGGTGGCGCGACGGCCCTTGGCGGGGCTAGGCTGAGGGGGCGATCCGGGGTCGAGGCCGGGGTTCACCGCGCCGTCCCTTGGCCTGACCGCGCCGTCCTGACACCATGGCGCGGCCGGGGACCCGCGGGCGGAGCAGGCGGGTCGCTGACCGGCGCAGGAGTTGGTGTTCATGCGCGTATTTCTCACGGGGGCGACCGGTTTCGTTGGCGGCCATGTCGCGCGGCACTTGCTGGCCGAGGGTCACACGTTGCGGGCGCTGGTCGGGCGCCGCAGCGAGACGACCGAGCTCGAGCGGCTCGGGGTCGAGCGGGCCGTGGTCAGCCTCAACGACCTCGACGGTCTCACCCAATCCCTTGATGGATGCGACGCGATCGTGCACATCGCCAGCCTCATCAAGTCGCACTCGGACGGCGAGATGCTCCAGGTCAACGCAGCCTGCACCGCGACCCTCGGTCAAGCCGCGCTCGCGGCGTGCCCCGATCTCACGCGCTTCGTCTACGTCTCGTCCATCGCCGCCGCGGGCCCCGGTCCAGCCGATCTTCGCCCCATGTCCGAGCAAGACCCAGCCCGGCCCATCAGCGTCTATGGCCGCTCCAAGCGCCTGGGCGAGGAGCACCTCATCGCCCTCGCCGACCGGCTGCCGCTCACCATCCTGCGCCCGCCCGTGGTCTACGGCCCGCGCGACCGCGAGCTGCTGAAGGTCTTCCGCATGGTCAAGGCCCGGGTGATGCTGGTGCGCGACCGGGGTGCTGCCCGCGTGTCGCTCATCTACGTGGAGGACCTGGCGAGAGCCGTGGCGCTGTCCCTGTCGACACCGCATCCCAGCGGCAGCGTGTTCTTCCTGGAGGACGGCGAGGCGTGGTCGTGGCCAGCCCTGGGCCGCGCCATCGGCGAGGGCTTCGGGCACTCCCCCCACACCGTGCGGGTGCCCGACTGGACCCTCTCGGTCGCCGCTCGCGCCACCGCCGCCTACGGCCGCCTCACCCACCGCGCGGTCTTCTTCACGCCCGACAAGCTCATCGAGATGCGCCAGTCGAACTGGGCATGCTCGTCGCGCGCTATTCGCGACACCCTCGGCTGGCGGCCGCAGACACGCCTCGCCGACGGCGCGCGGCGTACGGCCGACTGGTACCGCGAGGCCGGCTGGCTATGACGGTGTGCACAGGGCCGCGAGCCCCCCACGCAGCCCGGTGGTGACCGGAGATCACCTGCTGGCGCCTGACCGCAGGCCCGTCCCGATGCCGACGGACGAGCCGAACCCGGTCTCCGCCGGGTTCGTGGCCTGGCTCGCGGTCTTCGTCCTCGTCGCCGCCGCGCTCGGAGGGGTGGTCTACCAGCAGGTCTGGGTCGACTCCGGCGGCGAGGTGACGCGGCTCGTGCCCGCCTCCACGCCGGCCTTCGCCACGATCCCGCGCCCCTTCGAGCAGCTAACCCGCGCACGCGAGCTCGAGCGCTTCGCTGACCCCGCGGAGCTGGAGCACATCGCCCAGACCGCCGGCCCCTTCGCGGACGGCGCGGCGGGCTCATTCGCCGGCGTCCCGCTGTCGGTGCTGCGTCGACTGCTGGTCAGCGCCGACGCGCTGCGGATCGCGACCCAGGCCAGCCCGGGCGGCACCTCGGTGCTGCTCTTCTTCGAGATCACCAGTCAACGGGAGCGCCGCGTGCTCCAAGGGCAGCTCGCCTCGCTGCTGGTGACGACCGGGCGCACCATGGGCCACCCCATCGAGAGCTTTCGCGGCGATCGGGGCCCCATCCCCTGGGCCGACGAGGGGCGCAGGACCCGCCTGGTCGAGCTGGACCCGCACATCGTGCTGGGGTTCGGGAGCGCGGACGGGCTCGAGGACGTCATCGCAGCCCGGGTGACCGGTCGCAGCCAGCCCATCGCGCGGCGGGAGGGGTTCGACGTCGACGCCGAGCAGGCGGGCGAGCCGCTGTGGGCGGCGTTCGATCCCGCGTGGGTCGCCGACATCGCCCGGCCGCTGGTGGACCTGGCCATCAGCGACCCCGTCGGGTTTCGACTCTCCGTGGTGGAGCGGGTGCGCGCCGTCGTGCTGACGGACACGTTCGAGGACGGCGAGGAGCGGCTCGCTGTGCGGCTGGATACGCGCGGCGGCGCGCTCACGGAGTCGCTGCGCCCGGCCCTCCGAGGCTCGACGCACACGCTCTTGCGCAGCCTGCCCTTGGTGCCGCGCCTCGCTGTCAGCGTCTCGCTGGAGTCGCCGGGAGCGGGCCTGGCCGCGATGATCCGCATCTTGCCGCGCGCGGCGGCCATGCTCGTCGACGCGGAGGGGCCCGGTGAGCGGTCGTTCATCGCGCGATTCACCGCGGTGATGGCCACCGTCGAGGCCACGAACCTCGAGCGCGCGTTTCGAGGCGAGGCCGTGTGGGCCCTGCCCGCGCTTGGCATGGAGGGCCCCGAGTGGCTGCTGGCGGTCGAGGTCGCCGACAGCGCGGTGGCGGAGGGGGTCATCGAGTCGATGGTCGCCGCAGCCCTCGGCCCCGACTGGCGCTTCGGGACCGTCTTTGGCGAGGGCAGCGCGTGGCATATCGCCGAGCCCGACGACGGCGGCGTGGGTCCGGCGTCGCAGCGGCGGCTGGTCTGGCGCGTGTTTGACGGCTTGGCGATCTTCGCGCCGAGCGTGGTCGCCATCGAGGCCGTCGCGGGCTGGTCGCGAGACGGTGCCCCGCCGCTCGCCTCGCTTGAGCGCGCGCTGCGGCCGCTCCCGCCGCGCCCCACGGTGGTCGTGGTCGGGGATGTCGCCACCCTCAACGCCGCTGGCCCGAAGGGTATCGAGCTCGTCACCTCGAAGCTCCGCCCCGACTTCCTCGCCGCGGCCAGCGCGGACCTGGCACCCGACGCGCTCCGCCTCGTGACCAACATCGGAGCGTTCACCGCGCTCGGCGCGTTCGCGGCGACGGAGCGGG
>CAZNZH010000360.1:0-6259 GCA_964577445.1 uncultured Myxococcales bacterium | reverse complement strand
ACCGCGAGGCAGGGCCGACAGAGGCGCCGTGTGCGGTGGCCGATCAGGTCTAGCCAGTGCCCACGGCACCGCGACGCGCTACAACGATCAGATGGAGGGGGTCGCCTACCGCGCGGTGTTCGGCGACGCCGGTCCACCGGTGCACTCGCTCAAGGGCGGGATCGGCCACACCATGGGCGCGGCGGGCGTCGTGGAGGCGATCGTCGGCGTCCGCGGGCTCGAGACGGGGTTGTGGGCCCCGACCGCGGGGTTTGAGGAGCCGGACCCGGAGGTCGGCTTGGACATCGTGGGCGGCGCCCCGCGCGAGCTGGCGCTGCGGTATGTCGTCTCGAGTTCGTCTGGTTTTTCGGGCATCAACGCGGCGGTGGTCCTGTGCCGAGCGCAGTGATCACGGCACGCTGGACCGGCGTGCCTGTCCGGAACGCCCTCGTCGCGGAGGCCCGCGCGCTGGTCGCGCGGCCGGAGCGCCTCGACGATCTCTGCCTCGCCGGCCTCATCGCCACCCAGCGGATCCTCGCCGCCGCCGAGCTGCCGCCCTCTCTGTTCGGCGAGCGCGCCCACGCGCTGGTCAGCGGCACCGCGCTCGGCTCTCTCGAGACCGACTACCTCTACTATGAGCAGATCATCGACGTCGGGCTCGAGCGGGCCAACCCACGCCTGTTCGCCTACACCCTGGCAAACATAGTGCTTGGCGAGGTCGCCATCGCCAACGGGTGGATGGGTGATCAGCTCGCGATCGCGTGCGGCCGCGCGTCCGGGCTCGCCGCGATGTCGGAGGCCGCGTCACTCGTCGCGTCCGGCGAGGTCGACATGGCGCTCGTGCTGGTCTTGGACGTGGTGGGTGTGGCCGCGAGGCGGATCTTCGACGTCGTCGGCACGACACCCGAGCCGAGCATGTCGGCCTTCGTGATCGAGTCGCCGGCCTCCGCGGCGGCGCGAGGTGGCGCGGTCCTCGCCTCGGTAGAGGGGGGCACCGGGTTTTACCCAGAGGCCGCGGCGCGCTGGCCTGACCCCGATCGCCTCGCCGCGGAAGGGCTGGCGGCGGTGTTCGACGCCCTGGACAGCCCCCCAGAGCAGCCTGTGCGCGTCGAAGTCCGCTGCTCCTCCGGCCACACCGCCTGGCTGCAGCTCGCTGCTGTCTGAGAGGGTGTTCCCATATTCTCCCGTCGCGTGGCTGGCTCATGTCTTTTCAGGGACCTCCGCGCGTCGGTTTCTTGCGCTCGGCAAGCGCCCTCCGCGCGTAAGCCCCTGAAAAGACGTCGCTGGCGCCCCGCTCGGTCCGAATATGGGAACACCCTCTGACGGGACAGGTCGCCGCGATGGGACAGGTCGCCGCGATCGGACGCGCTCGCCAACCCGCTCAGGGCGCCGGATTCAGCACTTCGCGGCCGGAGCAGTGTCCCGCGCTTCGGGCCGTGCGACAGTGCCGGGACAGTGGATGGGACACCGATCTGTCCCACGCCGCCATTTCGAACCCTGGAAGTGCCCAAAGCGCGGGAACTCTGTACTTTGGCACGCCAGTTGCTATGCGTATCCTGCGCGGGTGCGGCGCGCCGCTCCTGGCACGTGTCTCCTGCCCTCCCACCGGCGCGCCCTTCCCCCTTCACACCCCACTTGACGGAGAGAGTCCGTGAGCTCGCAAACCGCTTCGACCCGGCCACGCCCGGCCCTGCTGACCATATGGCTAGCGATCCTCGCCACCTTCGGGGCCGCTTGGCTGCTCGCCCCACCCGCGCTCCACGACGCTGTGTTCGCCTCCCGCTGGCCGTTTTGGGTTGGCGGGCCGGCGATCGGCCTCTTCGTCCTCTTCTTCCTCTGGGGAGACGGGCGCCAGCTCGGCGTCTCGTCGGGCTACAATGACGTCTGCGCTGCGCCCTTCGACCCGGCCACGCGCACCTCGTGGCGACTGATCTTTCTGGTCGGCCTGGTCGGCGGCGGCGCGCTGTCTGCGCTGCTGGCCGGCGGCTTCGAGACCACGCTGGCCATGGGCAGCTTCGACACCGCGATCTCGGCCGAGCCGCTGACCAAGGCGCTGGTCTTCGCCGGGGGCGGCGTGCTCATCGGCTTGGGGGCTCGACTCGCCGATGGCTGCACCTCCGGTCATGGCATCGTCGGGACCGCGCTGCTCGCTCCAGCGTCCTGGCTGGCCACCGGCGCCTTCATGGTCGCCGGCGTCATCACCGCCCACCTGCTCTTCGCCTGAGGAATACGATGATTCGCACGCTCGCCTTCGGGCTCCTCTTCGGTTTTCTCCTCTCCCGCGTCGGCGCCACCGACTTCGACGCCATCGCCGGGATGTTCCTGCTACAGGACCTGCACCTGGTCGGGGTCATCGGGCTGGCCATGGTCATCGCCGGGCTCGGGCTGGCGGTGATCGAGCGGCGCGGCGTCCGAAGCGCTGATGGCGCGCCGATGCTCATCGCCCGCAAGCCGATGAAGCCGGGGCTGATCGTCGGCGGGCTCATCTTCGGCACCGGCTGGGCGCTGACCGGCACCTGCCCTGGGACCGCGCTCTCGCAGCTCGGCGAGGGCAAGCTCACCGCGGCCTTCACCATCGCGGGGATCGTTGCGGGGACGGGCCTCTACCAGTGGGTCGGCCCCCCGCTTGAGCAGCGCCTCGCCGCCCTGCGCCGGCCCGGCTCGCTGCCCAGGCCCTCATCGGAGTCCGCCTGACCCACCCGTGACGAGGCGGCGGCTGTGCGCGCACACCGCCTACACCCCATCCGCCCAGGTCGGAGACCGTCCGCGGGCCTGCTCGCACCATTTGCCCGCCTCCGCCCCCCGTGCTAACGGCCGAGACCGCCCATGCGACCGTCCCCCCCGCAACGCCGCGCCGCCCCCTTAGCCACGCTGAGCGCACCATGAGAGGTCGCGCCGCAAGCGCCGCGCTGCTCGTCCTGGCGCTCGTCGGCTTGGTCGACGCGAGCTTCCTGGTGTGGGACCACCAGATCTTCCTGCTCGACCCCTCCGCCAACGCGGGGATCTGCGAGCGCGGCGGGGGCTGCGAGATCAGCCGGATCTCCTACTGGAGTGAGGTGCCGCTGGGCTCCGCGCGCCCGGGGCTCCCCATCGCGTTGCTGGGAGGGGCGTTCTATTTCACCGTGGTCATCTTGGTGTTGCGGAGCCTCTCTCGGCCCTCCGACCCGCGGCCCCTGCGGATCGTAGCCCTGACCAGCCTCGTCGCCCTCGCCTACTCGGTGGTCCTCGCGGGCGTGTCGTTCGGCGCGCAGGGCAAGCTCTGCCCGTACTGCACCGTGCTCTACGCGGTCAACCTGCTCCTCTTCGTCGTCGCCGTCGTGGGCTCGAGCGAGGGGATGGCCGGCACCATCCGCCAGAGCCTGGCCAGCGCGCTCAGCGGCCTGGGGGCCTCAGCGGCGGCTGCCTTCGTCGTAGCGCTCGCCGGCGGCTACGCGGTCTACGCGGCGCCGCTGTTCGCGAGTCAGGACTCGCGTCACGACCGGCTCCTCGAGGCGGCCTCGAAGCTCGGCGAGTCACCGGCCATCGCGCTGGCGACGGAGGGGCGGCCGAGCATCGGACCGCTCGATGCGCCGGTGCACATCGTCGAGGTGGCCGACCTCGAGTGCCCCTTTTGCAAGCGCCTCTTCGTGACGCTTCACGAGCTCGCCGAGTCCCAACCCGATCGGATCCGCCTCAGCTTCTTGCACTACCCGCTCGATCCCACCTGCAACCCGCTCCTCGCGCAGCCCTTTCACCAAGACGCCTGCCGGCTGGCCATCGCCGCGGAGTGTGCCCACCGAGACGGGAAGTTCTTCGAGCTGGCCGGCTGGCTCTTCGAAGCCGGAGCCCGGGTCACGCGCGAAGCCATCATCGAGGAGGCCGCCGCGCTCGGGCTCGACCGCGCCGCGTTCACCGCCTGCCTCGATGACCCGGCGGTCGTGGAGACCATCCGCTCCGACATCCGCCAGGGCGCGGAGGCCGGCGTGCAGGGCACCCCGAACTTCTTCATCAACGGCCACCACGTCGTCGGAGGTCGCGACCGCGACATCATCGACACGATGATCGAGTCGGTCCTTCCGCGACACGGTTCAGCCGGCGCCAGCGCCTCACCGGAGCGCGGGAGTCGCCCATGAACCGGAGCGCGATCGGCATCTTCGACTCCGGCATCGGCGGGCTCACGGTGGCCGCCGAGATCGGCCGCCGGCTGCCGGCCGAAGACATCATCTACCTGGGCGACACCGCGCGCCTGCCCTACGGCACCAAGTCGTCGGCCACGGTGACGCGCTACGCCGAGCGCGCCATGGAGCTGCTGCTCCGCTACCCGGTGAAGGCCGTGGTCGTCGCCTGCAACACCGCCACAGCACACGCTCTGCCGACCTTGCGTGCGCTGACGGACATGCCGGTTTTGGGGGTCGTGGAGCCTGGCGCCCGGAGCGCTGTGGCCGCGACGCGCTCCGGGCGCATCGGCATCACGGGGACCGAGGCGACCGTGCGTTCGGAGGCCTATCACCGCGCGATCCGGGCCCTCCTCCCCGGCGCGGAGCTCACCGCGATGCCCTGGCCGCTCTTGGTCCCGCTCGCAGAGGAGGGTTGGGTCGACCACCCGGTGGCCCGCCTCACCACGCAGACCTACCTCGCGCCCCTGGTCGCGGCGGGCGTCGACACGCTGGTGCTCGGCTGCACGCACTACCCGGTCTTCAAGCCGCTCATTGAGGAGGTGCTGCGCGAGCGCTTCGGACGTGAAGACGTCGTCCTGGTCGACTCGGCGGAGGCCGTCGCGACGGAGCTCGCCAACCTCTTGGACGATCGACAGCTCGCGGCGCCCGAACGCGCAGGCCGTCGCTCGTTTTTCTGCACCGACGCCCCGGAGCGCTTCATCCGGGTCGGCTCGACCTTCTTCCCCGGCGGCGACCTCGGCTCGGCCACCGCCGTCGATCTCTGAGGCGGCTTCGATGTCCGAGCTCCCACGCGTCCTGGGGCCGCCGCCGGTCAAGCCGAACGTCTCCGTCGTGCGCATCGCGCGCGCTTGGTACATCGCCTGCACGTCGCGGGAGCTGCGAGGCCGGCCGCTGGCCCGGGTCATCTTGGGGACCCCGCTGGTGCTCTTTCGCGCTTCGGCCGGTGAGGCCACAGCGCTCTTGGACCGCTGCGCGCACCGCAACGTCCCGCTCTCACTGGGAAAAGTGGCCGGCGAGCGGCTACAGTGCGCCTACCACGGCTGGCAGTTCGACGGCGCCGGCGCCTGCCGAGCCATCCCCGGCCTGTGCGGCGAGCCGGAGGGCCGCGGGAGGCGCGTCCCCGCCTACCCCGTGCGCGAGCTCGACGGCTACGTGTGGGTCTGGATGGACCCGGAGTCCACGCCCGAGATCGAGCCCTACCGCCTCGCCCTCGCCAACGAGCCCGGCTACGCGATGGTGCGGCGCCGCGTGGTGGCGCCGGGGACCCTGCACGCCACGGTGGAGAACGCCCTGGACGTCCCGCACACGGCGTTTCTGCACGCGGGCCTCTTTCGCGGCGCCGGCGAGCCCAACACCATCGAGGCGACCGTGCGGCGCTTCCCCGACCGGGTCGAGGCGGACTACCAGGGCGAGCCGCGACCGGAGGGCCTGGCGGGTCGCATCTTGTCACCGGGCGGAGGCGTGGTGCGGCACTGGGACCGCTTCATCCTGCCCAGCATCTCCGAGGTCGAGTACGCGATCGGCGAGGACGCGCACATCCTGGTGGCCGCCATCGCGACGCCCGTCAGCGACTTTGAGACCGTCCTGCACGCGGCGGTCAGCTTCAAGCTGCGGATCCCGTCCTGGCTGGTGCGCGCGGTGCTCACGCCCATCGCGCTCCAGATCTTCGGGCAAGACGCGCGCATCCTCGCCCACCAGCGCGACACCATCGCGCGATTCGGCGGTGAGCAGTACGTCTCTACCGACATCGACGTGCTCGGGGGCGCCATCTGGCGCCTGCTCAAGGAGGCCGAGCGGGGCGAGCTGCCGCCCGCGGACACGCCCGTGGAGATCCTGCGCACCATCACCCTGCGCGTTTGACAGGGGCAGACGATGACACGGCTCCCCGCGCCGCTGGGCCTCGCGCTCGTCCCGACCTTCATCCGCCTCGCCGCGGCCGCCTCGACGGGCCGCACGCAGCAGAACCGCCCCCCCCCAGGGAGCGCGGCCCGCGGGCCTTCCTGTGCGGGGAGGCTCTACGGCGGCGAGGGCTGCGCGGCCCACAGCCAGCGCGGCCACCGGCCAGGCGACAGCCTGCTGGCCTGCTGAATGGGGCGCTACGGCGGCTTCAGCCCAGCCGACCT
>CAZNZH010000359.1:0-6269 GCA_964577445.1 uncultured Myxococcales bacterium | reverse complement strand
GCCGCCGAGGAACTTCCCGTCGATGTAGCACTGGGGCACGGTCGGCCAGTTCGAGTAGTCCTTCACGCCCTGACGCACCTCGGGGTCGGCGAGGACGTTGACGGTCTCGAAGGGCTGGCCGTAGCTGCCGAGGATCTGCACGGCGCGCGCGGAGAACCCGCACTGCGGCATCATCTTCGAGCCCTTCATGAACAGGACCACATGGTGCTGCTTGACGAGATCGTCGATCTCTTTCTGAACGTCGCGACTCATAGGGACTCCTGGTGGCGTGGACGCCGGTGTGTCGGGCGAGCTCTGCGAGCTCAGGGTTTGGGGGCGGACGTGCGCAACTGCAGCGCGTGGATGGGGCCGGCCATGGCCTCGCCGAGGGCCGCGTAGACGAGCTGGTGTTGCTCGATGCGGGACTTGCCAGCGAACGCCGCCGTCACGATGGTCGCCGACCAGTGGTCGCCGCCGCCGGTGAGGTCCTCCACGCGCAGCTCCGCGTCGGGGAACGCCTCGCGCAGCCGGGCCTCAATCGCTTCTCCGTTCATTCAAAACGCTCCATCGGTCGAGTACGGGCGGGAGCATAGCCCCACGGCGGTGGCGGGTACACGACAAAAGTGGACCCTGAAAGCCCGCTTTCATCGAGCCGTAACGCTGGACGGCCCCGGTCAGAAGCTCACGGCCAGCTTCACGTCGGTGGTGGTGTCGGTCTTCTCGACCTCCGCGGGTGGGTCGGAGTCGAAGGCGACCGAGAAGGTGATGGCGATCGAGAGGCGCTTGGTGACGGCTATGGCGAGGCCGGACTCGCTCGAGAACCTGAAATCGCCGAAGGGATCGATGAGCAGCGGCTGAAAATAGCTGCTGTGGATGAACGCGAACATCGGCGCGATGGCGAACCTGGCGCTCACGTAGAGGGACGCGCGATGGTTGGTCTCTGAGCTGCCGGGATCGGTGACGCCCGAGCTGAGCACGGTGGAGCTGAGGCGCTCGTGTTCGAGCATGTAGGAGAGGCCGAACGCCAGGGACACGGCGTTGCCCTCGATGACGTCGAAGCGGGGGCCGGTCCCGCCCAAGGCGCGGAGCGAGAGGCGCCGGAAGCGGTCCTGCGCGGCCTGGGCGTAGGTCTCCCACGTCACGAGCCGCGGCAAGCGCACCTGCCAGCGCAGGTGGGTGAAGAGGCGCTGGAGGAAGCGGCTGTCCGCGTTGACGCCGCCTCGGTAGCCGAGCGAGGCGCTGGAGCTCGAGACCAGGCGGTGGATCCCCTGGCCGTAGAGCGCGAGCAGGCCCGCGTCGACCAGGAAGAGCTCGGCGTTGCCGGTCTGGAGCTTCAGCGAACCGGTGATCTCGCCCTGAAAGCCCGCCTTGTCCGCGCGCATGACCAGGGGCTGGACGTTGACGATCTGGGCGGCGGCGGGTGTCGCGACCAGCGCGGACACGGCCAGGACGAACGCGACGAGGGGCGCGCTTCCCATGGTGACTCCTTGAGTTGGGGAGTGGGCGGTCTCGATTGTGGCGGTCTCAGCTCAGCGATCCGCCGATGGGCAGCGTGCGGATCGCGATGTGGCGGTCGAAGCCGGAGACCTCGTCGACGAAGCGCCCGAAGCGGGTCAGGGGGAGCAGCGCCATCGGTCGGTCCGCGGCGCGAAAGAAGTTGTCGTAGTGCATCGGCAGCACCGTCCGCGGGGCGAGGCGGCGCAGCACGCGCGGGATGTAGCTGTCGGTCGCGTGGCGGCCGGAGATGCCCATCAAGAAGAGGTCGATGTCCGTGTGGGTGATGGCGTCGTCGATGAGGTTCGCCGAGCCCATGTGGTACGCGCAGAAGCCGTCGAGCTCGATCGCGATGCCGAAGACCTGGCCGCACTTGTAGCCGGAGCCGCGGATCGGCAGCTCGCAGGAGCACGGGATGTCGCCCGCGTAGGGCACCCGGCCGCCGAGCGCGAAGCGGCTGTGCTCGCTCGGGATCATCGATATCTTGAAGGGCCCGACCTCGAGCACCTCGCCGCCCTCGCACAGGGTCACCTGGGACTCGGGGATGCCAGCGGCCTGCATCAGGTTGGCCGTCGAGCGCGAGCCGATGACCCGGGCGCCGGTGCGCCGCGCGATGTCGGGCACGTCCAGGACGTGGTCGAAGTGGCTGTGGCCGACGACGATGGCGTCCGCGTCGGGCACCTCACGGGCCAGGCGCTCGACGTCGGGCCGGATGGGCCCGCGCAGGTAGGTGCCCAGGCCGACGCGGGTCAGGTAGGGGTCGATGAGCAGCGTCGTGCCCTGGGCCTTCAGCTCGAAGCCGGCGGTGCCGAGCCAGCGCAGGGTGAGGCCCGGGGGCAGCAGCCCCGGTGCGGCGAGGGATGACGGGGCGGCGAGGAAGTCGTCGGGGTGCATCGCGGGTCGTGCCTCCGTAGGCGGTGCTGTGAAAACCTATCAAACTGGGCCAGTCTCGTCGCGGACAGCGGGGAAGTGATGATCGATAACCTGACCATCGTGATCATGGCCTTTGACGAGGAGGACAACCTCCCCGTGCAGGTCGATCGCACGGTGGCGTTTCTGCGCGAGCACATGCGCGACTGGCAGGTGGTCATCGTCGACGACGGCTCGCGCGATGGCACCGGCGCGGTGGCGGACGGGTACGCCGAGCGCTACCCCGCGAACGTCACGGTCGTCCACCACGGCGTCAACCGCGGCATGGGCGTGGCGATCCGCAACGGGTACGCCGCCGCGCGCTGCGACTGGGTGACCCAGCTCCCGGCGGATTGTCAGGTGGATCCTCGCGTTTTTGAACGCTTTTTCCCCCATGTGCCCGACGCCGACATCGTGCTCTCGGTCTACCACGAGCGCGACGACGGGCTCACGCGCGCCCTGATGTCGAAGGCCTTTCAGGTGCTCGTGCGCGTGCTCATCGGCCAGCGCGGCGACTACACCGGCACCATGCTCTTTCGCCGCAGCCTCCTCGAGCGCGTGGGCAGGCTTCACTCCGACAGCTTCTTCGTGAACCTCGAGTTCCCCATCCGCGCCCTGCGGAGCGGCGCCAAGCACGCGCAGGTCGAGATCGAGGCCCAGCCGCGGCTTCACGGTCGCAGCAAGGTCGCCAACCTCCGCCGCATCCAGCACGTGGTCCGCGAGGCGCTGGCCATGCGCCGCCGCGAGCGCGGCTGACGCCGCCACCCGCGTGGCGAGGCGCCGGGCTCGCTGAACCCTCGCGGTCGCCGCCTCATCCTGGTATCTGCAAGACCATGCACGCCCCCGAACCCATCTCTCGACCGATCTGCGCCCTGACCATCGCCGGCTCGGACTCCGGCGGCGGCGCCGGCATCCAGGCGGATCTGCGGACCTTCGCGGCCCACGGGTTGCTGGGCTGCACGGCCATCACGGCGATCACCGCGCAGAACACCGTGGCGGTGACGCGCGCCGACGCGCTGGATCCCGCGCTGGTGACGGCGCAGATCGACGCCGTGCTCGCCGATCTCCCCGTCCGCGCCGCCAAGACCGGGATGCTCGCCACCTCGGCCATCGTCCGCGCCGTCGCGTCGCGCTGGGCCAGCATCGACGACGCCCCCCCGCTCGTCGTCGACCCGGTGATGGTCTCGACGGGCGGCGACCGCCTGCTCGACGCGGACGCCGTCGACGCCGTGCGGCGCCTGCTGCTGCCGCTCGCCACCGTGCTGACCCCCAACCTGCCCGAGGCCAGAGCGCTCCTCGGCACCGAGGACATCTCCAACCCCGAAGACGCCGTCGCCGCCCTCGCGGCGCTGTGCGGCCCACAGGCCACCGTGGTCCTCAAGGGCGGCCACCGCCTCGCCAGCCCCCGCGCCGCCGACCTCGTGCGCCTGCCCGACGGCCGCCACTTCTGGCTCGACGCCCCCCGCATCGAGACCCGCTGCGACCACGGCACCGGCTGCACCTTCGCGGCCGCCATCACCGCCAACCTCGCCCTGGGCTCGCCCATGCGCGCCGCCCTCATCGAGGCCAAGCGCTACCTCACCGGCGCCATCCACCTGGCGGTCCCCGTCGGCTCCGGGCGCTCGGCGGTCGATCATCTCTGGCAGCTCCGCCGCGTGGCCGGGCCCGACGGCCAGTGACCCCCGGCGAGGGGCGCTCGAGGCTACCCGCTGGCGGTCGCCGGCCCGATGGAGGCGCCGCCGCGCGCCTCGGACACGACGGCCGCGCCGACCGCGTCGCCCCACACGTTCACGGCGGTCCGGAAGCGGTCGAGCAGCCAGTCGACCGCCAAGATGAGCTCCACGCCGGTCAGCGGGAGATCGACCGCGCGCAGGACGATGACCATGGTGACCAGACCGGCCTCGGGGATGCCGGCGGCGCCGATGGCGGAGAGTGCTGCCGTGATGACGACCAGCACCATCTGGCCAAACGACAGGTCGATTCCGAGCGCCTGGGCGATGAAGACGACCGCCACGGCCTCGTAGAGCGCGGTGCCGTTCATGTTGACCGTGGCGCCCAGGGGGATGACGAATTTGGCGACGCGCGGGTCGACGCCGTTGGCCTCCTCGACCGTCTCCAGGGTGACCGGCAGGGTGGCCGAGGACGAGGCGGTCGAGAACGCCGTCAGCAGCGCCGCGGCCATGCCGCGCAGGAAGCGCAAGGGGTTGCGGCCGGTGGTGTACCAGAGCAGCAGGGGCAGGACGACGAGCCCGTGGATGCCGAGGCCGAGCAGCACGACCACCATGTAATAGCCGACGGCCGAGAGCTGGGCCCAAAAGGCGTCCATGCCGCCCTCCGCGACCGCGGTGCCGAAGCGGCCCGCCACCAGCCCGAAGATGCCCACCGGCGCCAGCAGCATGACGAGGTGGACGATCTTCATCATCGCCTCGTTTCCGGACTCGCAAAACGCCGCCACCGGCCGGCCGCGCTCGCCCATGGTCGTCAAGACGCCGCCGAGCACCAGGCTGAAGACGATCAGCGGCAAGAGCTGCATCTCCGCCATCGACTTGATGACGTTGTCGGAGAGGAAGCCCAAGATGATGTCAGCGAAGCCGATGGATTCTTTCGACGCCAGGTGCTCGGGCACGGCGCCGCCCGCGAAGTCGAGGCCCGCGCCCGGCCGTAGCGCCGCGACCAGCACCGTGCCGATGACCACCGCGACGAGCGTGGTGCCGGCGAAGTAGCCGACCGCTCGCCCGCCGACGCGGCCGAGGTTTCGGACGTCGCCCAGCGCCGTGATGCCGCTCACCATCGAGAACATGACCAGCGGGACGATGATCATCTTGAGGGCGCGGAGGAAGAACTCGCCGACCCAGAACACGCTCGCCATGTGGCCTTCGAAGACGAAGACGGAGGCGAACGCCAAGATGATGGCGGCGACGATGGCGATGAGCAGGCGGTTGTTCAACGGGCTCTCCCCTCGGGGCGGGGCTCAAAGAGCCTGGCCAAGGCGCCGCGCAAGGACGGGTGATAGCAGAGGAGGCGCTGCCGGTGGCGCACCCCGCCGAGCATCTGGACGAGGCTGGACCGGTCCTCGATGAAGCTCTTGCGGCCCTCGCGATCGATGAGGCGGATGGCCTTTTGGCTGCCCTCGACGCCGGTGTAGGGGCGGTAGGGCGAGTCCCAGGACTCGTCGACGAGGACGTGGTGTTCGGGGTCGAAGCCCTTGACCCGGGCGATGGAGCGGGCGGCGGCGACCAGCTCGTCGGCGCGGGCGTCGTCGTGGGCCGGCAGCACGCTGGCCTTCCAGAGGCGGCGGTGCAGCAGGCCGGACGCGAGGTGGGCCAGCACGGGATCGCCGGTGTGGGCGAAGGACTTGAGCGCCGCCCAGACGTCGACGTCGTCGAGCTCGGCGAAGCGCGCGGGCGTGATCTCCTGGCCCGCCAGCAGCTCGCCGAGGGCGCCGGGGGGCCAAGGCTCAGGGCGCGCGCCGTCGCGGTGAAGCTCCGTGGCGCGGGCGAGCGCGGCGACCAGCATCCGCTCGGCGCTGCGGGAGGTCTTGTGGAGATACACCTGCTGGTACATGTGAAAGCGGGCCAGCAGGTAGCCCTCGACCGCGGCCTGGCCGCCGGCGTGCAAGGCCAGATGCCCGTCGTCGGCCACGTCCAGCATCGCGAGGATGCGCTCGAGGTCGTAGCGGCCGATCTGGACGCCGGTCATGTGGCCGTCGCGCAGGATGTAGTCGAGGCGGTCGGCGTCGAGCTGGCTCGAGACGATCTCGCGCAGCCACGGGGCGGCGGTGTCGGTGCCGGCGGCGCGGGCGGCGACGCGGGCGGGGAGGTCCGGCGAGGTCGCGGCTAAAACCCCGTAGATCTCGCTAGTTGCGTCGAGGATCAGGGCGAGCGTGC
>CAZNZH010000358.1:547-6275 GCA_964577445.1 uncultured Myxococcales bacterium | reverse complement strand
GAGCGCCGCCAGCTCGCGCGCTGCAAGTCCGGTCCAGAAGAGAAGATCAAGACCGAGTTCACGATCTCGCCCTCGGGGCGCGTGACGAGCGTCTCCGTGAGCGGCACCTCCAGCAACCAGAAGGCGCAGTGCGTGAAAGGGATCCTCGAGCAGGCGATCTTCCCGTCCGGCCCGGACACGCAGACCTTCGGCATGCCGGTGGTCCTCTAGAGTTCGGGGCGCGCCGTCACAGGGGGACCTCGACCGTGGCGGGGCCGGCGCAGCGCGCGACGCAGGCGAGGGCGAACCCGGACTCGATCTCGGCCGGGGTCAGGCAGCTCGCTTCTGGCATCGCCAGCGCGCCGTCGAGCACGCGGACGATGCAGGTGCCGCAGCCGCCCATCGTGCAGCTCGAGCCGACGACCACGCCGGCGCGCCAGGCGGCTTCGAGCAGGGTCTCGCCGGGCTTTAGCAGCACGGGGGTCTCGACCGACCCGCGGCGCATCAGGATGGTCGCGGGCTCCGTCGCCTCCCGGGCGGGCGGCAGCGCCTGAAAGTGCTCCTCGTGGATGCGCGCTTTGGCGACGCCCGCTACGAGCAGCGCGCCCCGGGCGTTGTCCATGACGATCGGCGGGCCGCAGACGTAGAAGGCGTGGGTGTCCGCGAGGCGAAGCGCGCCGGGAGTGCCGAGCTGGGCGAGCAGATTCGGCAGCTCGCGGGCGATGAGCCCCGCCGTGAGTCGGCCCTCGATCCCCCCGACGGAGGCGGCGCCGCGCTCGAGCACATGCCGCGTGTGGAGGCGCCCCGGGTAGGCGGCCGCGAGCGCGTCGAGGGCGCGCCGGAAGATCACGTCTTCGGGCGCCCGATTCCCGTAGAGCAGCGCCACCTGGGTCTCCGTCTCGTCGGCCAGCGCGGTGCGGGCGATGGCCATCAAGGGCGCGATGCCGCTGCCGGCGCCGATGAGCACGAGCCGGCGCGGGCGCCCGGGCTCGGGGTTCGGACGGTAGATGAAGCGCCCGCTCGCAGGGCCGAGGGCCTCCAACACGTCGCCGACCGCCAACGCCGTCGTGAGCCAGGCGGACGCGCGGCCACCCTCCACGCGCTTGACCGTGATGGCGGGCGGGCCCTCGGCCAGGGGGCTGGTGCACAGCGAGTACGAGCGTCGCAGCCGCTGGCCCCCGACCGAAAGCTCGAAGGTGAGGAACTGCCCCGCCTCCGCGCGCGGGAGGGGGCGCGCGGGGTCGGCGCTGCTCAGGAAGATCGTGCGCGCCTCGCTTGTCTGTTCCTCGATCCCGACGACCGCCAGGCGGATCCCTCGCTGCGGGGCCGTCGTGGGGGTGGTCACGATGGGCGCTGGCGACGGGCTGTGCGAGGTGTGTTTGTCAGAGATAGGCGAGGTCCTCGCGCCCTTGGGATGCGCCGCGACGCAGCCGGCGAGGTGGCAGGGCATGGTCGAGCTTGTCGGGCAAAGCGTGGCGAGGCGTGCGTCTTGTGTCAAACGACACTCCACACCGCATCTTCGTCGGGGGACCGCGCGACCTTCGTCTGACAGGGTGTTAGGCTCGCCCGGTGCGGGTCCGCCCCGTGCGGGCTGGGGGCGGCGGCGACGGCGGCGCGACCGCCGCGTCGACGGGGCCGCGGGGAGGCGTGGGCGATGAAGCGAGTCGGCATGGAGCATCTGCGATGGGGCGCGGCCGTGGCGGCGCTGGTGTGCTTGGCGGGCTGCCACCCAGAGCGGGGCGCGCGCGACACCGTGGGGGGAACGCAGCCCGGAGGCGGCGCTGTCGGGCAAGAGGAGCCGGCCATGCTGGGAGTCGAGGATGCCCCGCCCGGTTTGACGCTGATCTTGGCCGAGGGCGGCGCCGCATCGGGCTCCGTGGAGGGGCCGACCCTGGCCGAAGCCGAGCCGCTGGGCGCCGCCGAGGTCGAGCGGCTGCTCAAGCGCCTGCCGCCGCTTGAGGGCGAGCCCGCCGACGCCGTGCCCTTCGCCCTGCGCGAGGGTTCCAAGCCGGCTCCGCGACCCGGCGCCACGGTCGCGACCCCCTTCCCGCCGCCCGCGGCCGCGACGGAGGCGGTGAGCGCTGGCGCGGCAGGCCCGCTGCATGTCCTGCGCGCCTCGCCGGAGGGCGCGGTGCCGGTGGCCGGGCAGTTCAGCGTCACCTTCGACCAGCCCATGGTGTCGGTCACCTCCCACGCGACCCTCGCCGCCTCCGAGCTGCCCGTGACGCTGTCGCCGCAGCCGCCCGGGACCTGGCGCTGGCTGGGGACGCGCACGCTGATCTTCCAGGCGGATCCTCGCTTCCCGATGGCGACGGCCTACGAGGCGCAGGTGCCCGCGGGCACGCGCTCGGCGACCGGGGGTGTGCTCGAGAAGGCCGCGCGATTCACCTTCGAGACCCCGGCCCCGCGGGTGCTCGAGAGCTGGCCCCAGGGCGGACCGCAGCGCCGCGATGCGGTGATGTTCGTCGCCTTTGACCAGCGCGTGGACCCGCAGGCCGTGCTGGCGACCGTCAAGGTCTCCGCGGGCGGGAAGCCCGTCGCCGTGCGCCTGCTCGATGCGGGCGAGGCGGCGCGCGATGAGCGTCTCGCCACCCGCGAGCGCGACGGCCGCTGGTTGGCGTTTCGTGCCAAGGACGAGCTGCCCGTCGACGCCCTGGTCAAGGTGAGCGTCGGGCCCGCGACGCCCTCGGTGGAAGGCCCGAAGCGCTCGACCGACAAGCACGCGTTCGAGTTCCGCACATACGGCCCCTTCAAGATGACCGCCTCGCGCTGCGGCTGGAGCGATGAGTGCCGGCCCGGCTGGGGCTGGCAGCTCGAGATGAGCAACCCCATCGACCCCGAGGGCATCGACCCGGCCCTGGTGAAGGTCGAGCCCGAGCTGCCGGGGATGGAGGTCCGCGCCTGGGGCAACGTGGTCCAGGTGCAGGGGCCGAGCCGCGGGCGCACCACCTACACCGTCACCATCGGCAAGGCGCTGCGGGATGCCTTCGGCCAGACCTTGGTCGAGCCGGCGGTGGCGCGTTTTTCCGTCGGCAAAGCCGAGCCGAGCTTGGCGGCCGCGGGGGATCTGCTGGTGGTCCTCGACCCGGCGTCGAGGGGCCGGTTCTCCGTGCTCTCGGTGAACTACGAGCGGCTCGAGGTGCGGGCGTGGAAGGTCTCGCCTGAGGACTGGTCACCCTTTTTGGCCTATGTGCAGGAGGGGTCGCGCGAGACCAAGCCGGCCAAGGCGCCGGGCGAGCTCATCATCGATGAGACGATCACGGTGGGCGGCGAGGCGGACGCGCCGACCGAGACGTGGATCGACCTGGCCGAGGCGCTCGACGGCGGGCACGGGCACGTCGCGCTGGAGGTTCGCCCGCCGACCAGCGCCATCGACAAGCTGCGCCACCGCTGGCCGCCGGTCATCCGCCGGTGGATCGAGGCGACCAGCATCGGCGTGGACGCGTTCGTCGACGGCGAGAAGATGGTCGTGTGGGCCAACCGGCTCGCGGACGGCGCGGCGGTGGCTGGGGCGGTGGTGCGTCTGGAGCCGGGCGGCGTCGAGGGCAAGACCGGCGCGGACGGCACCGTCGAGCTCGAGCTCCCCACAGGGCTCGGCAAGAGCGGGCGCGGCATCCTGAGCGTGAGCGCGGGCGGTGAGCAGACGCTGCTGCCCGAAAACGCCTGGGCCTGGTCCAACGACAGCGGCTGGATCAAGCAGAGCCGCAGCGACCAAGCGCGCTGGTACGTCGCCGACGATCGGCAGATGTACAAGCCGAAGGAGACCGTGCGCGTGAAGGGCTGGATACGCCGGCTGGGCATGGGTCCCCAGGGCGATCTCGCGCTGGTGTCGGGCGGCGCGGTGGCCTGGGCGGCGCGGGACGCTCGGGGCGCGGATCTCGCGCAGGGCAAGGCGACGCTCAGCGGGCTGGGCGGCTTCGACCTGCGTTTTGACCTGCCGGATACTGCGAATTTGGGGCACGCGCAGCTCGAGCTGCGGCTAGAGGGCGCGAGCGATCTGGCCGGCTCGGTGACGCACCACAGCTTTCAAATCCAGGAGTTCCGCCGGCCCGAGTTCGAGGTCAAGGCCACCGCGCCGCCCGGCCCGCATGTGGTCGGGTCGAGCGCGACGCTCGAGGTCTCGGCGAGCTACTACGCGGGCGGCGGCCTGCCCAACGCCGAGACCTCGTGGGTGGTCACCCATCGCGTCGGGAGCTTCGTGCCGCCCAACCGCAGCGACTGGGTCTTCGGCGAGTGGCAGCCCTGGTGGCGCGTCCCGGAGGGCGCGGGCGAGACGACGCGGCAGACCTTCACGGGGCGCACCGACGGCGCGGGCGTGCACCGCCTGCGCATGGACTTCCGGTCGAGCTCGCCGCCGCGCGCGTACAGCGTCGAGGCCGAGGCGACGGTCATGGACGTAAACAGGCAGGCGTGGACTGCGCGCTCGACGCTGCTGGTCCACCCCGCCGACGTGTATGTGGGGCTGCGCTCGCCCAGCACCTTCGTTGAGGGCGGGCAGCCCATCGCCATCGAGGCCATCGCGGTGGATCTCGACGGCGAGGCGGTCGTCGGCAAGGCGATGACCCTGGTGGCGTCGCGCCTGGTGTGGACGCAGAAGAAGGGCCGCTGGCTCGAAGAAGAGCGCGACGCCAACGAGTGCCGCGTGACCTCGGCGGCGGACCCGCAGCGCTGCGTGTTCGAGACGGGGGAGGGCGGCCGCTACATCATCCGCGCGGAGGTCCGCGACGCGAAGGGGCGGCGCAATCAGAGCCAGCTCACCGTGTGGGTCAGCGGCGGCAAGCGGCCGCCGGGCGACGCGCTGGCGCAGGATAAGGTCGAGCTGGTGCCCGACCGCGAGCGATACCAGCCGGGGGATGTCGCGAAGCTGCTGGTGATCGCGCCGTTTCAGCCGGCCGAGGGGCTGCTGACGGTGCGCCGCTCGGGCATCGTGAAGACCCAGCGCTTCTCGGTGACGGGGCCGACCGCGACGGTGAGCGTGCCGATCGTGGAGGGCTTCGTTCCCAACGTGACGATCCAGGTGGACCTCGTGGGCGCGGCGCCGCGCACGGGCCCGAACGGCAAGCCCATCGCGGGGGCGCCGCCGCGGCCGGCCTACGCCAAGGGCGAGCTGGTCCTGCCGGTGCCGCCGCTGCGGCGTACGCTCGCGGTCGAGGTCACGCCGGAGCGGCCCGAGCTCGAGCCGGGGGCCAAGACGCGGGTGGCCGTGAAGGTCGCCGACGCGGACGGGGAGGCCGTCGCGGGTGCGGAGGTCCTGCTCATCGTCGTCGACGAGGCGGTGCTGGCGCTGACCGGCTACCGGCTGCCCGATCCCATCGACGCGTTCTACCCGTCGCGAGGCGCTGACGCGCGCGACCACCACACCCGCCAGTGGGTGCTGCTGGAGCCGGATCTCGCCGCGTCGCCGGAGCCGGAGGGCGACTCCTTGAGGGGAGGCGGGGGCTCCAAGGGCATTCGCAGCAAGATGATGATGCGCGGCGAGCCGATGCCCGCGTCCGCGCCGATGATGGAGGGCGCGATGGCACCCCCAGCGCCGGGCGGCGGCGACGCGCCCATCGCGCTGCGCACGAACTTCGACGCCCTGGCGCTCTTCGCGCCGTCGGTCACCACCGACGCCGCGGGGCGGGCGACGGTCGACCTGAACGTGCCGGACAGCCTCACGCGGTACCGGGTCATGGCGGTGGCCGTCTCGAAGGCGACCTTCGCCGGGCAGGGCGAGTCGACGGTCACGGCGCGGCTGCCGCTGATGGTG
>CAZNZH010000358.1:0-537 GCA_964577445.1 uncultured Myxococcales bacterium | reverse complement strand
TTTGAACTTCGGCGACCGCTTCGACCTGCCCATCGTGCTGCAGAACCAGACGGACGCGGCGATGACCGTCTCCCTGGCGGCGCGCGCGAGCAACGCGGAGTTGACGGCGGGCCAGGGGCGCAGCGTGTTGGTCCCGGCGCGCGACCGGGTCGAGGTGCGCTTACCGGCGGCCGCGGCCAGCCCGGGCACGGCGCGCTTTCAGATCGCGGCGGCCTCTGGCGCGTGGTCGGACGCCGCCACCGTGGCGCTGCCGGTCTGGACGCCGGCGACCACCGAGGCGTTCGCGACCTATGGCGAGGTCGATTCGGGGGCCATCGCCCAGCCGGTGGAGGCGCCGAAGGACGCGGTGACCAGCTTCGGCGGGCTCGAGATCACCACGTCGTCCACGGAGCTTCAGGCGCTCACCGACGCCTTCCTCTACCTGACGACCTACCCCTACGACTGCGCCGAGCAGGTGGCCTCGCGGGTCATGGGCGTCGCGGCGCTGCGCGACGTGCTGACGGCGTTTCAGGCCGATGGGATTCCGAGCCCGGAGGC
>CAZNZH010000357.1:0-6275 GCA_964577445.1 uncultured Myxococcales bacterium | reverse complement strand
CGCCGTATCGCATCACATGGCGGTCGATTACAACGTCTTCGAGGGGCGCGTCGTCAAGGTGGTCGACGGCGACACCATCGACGTGCTGTGGCGCAAGACGCCCGTGCGGGTGCGGTTTTTGGGCATCGACACGCCGGAGCGGGGCCAAGCCTTCGGCGCGAAGGCGAGCCAGTTCGTCAAGCGCGCCACCCGGGGCGGCACGGTGAAGGTGGTGGGGGCGGCCAACGACGGTCGGAAGCGGCGCCTCGCCGAGATCTTTTCCGCTGATGGCGCCTCGCTGAATCGACAGCTCGTCGCCCACGGTCTCGCGTGGCACTATGTGCAATACTCCGACGACGCGACGCTGGCGGCGCTACAGCGGGAGGCCCGGCGCAAGAAGCTCGGCCTGTGGGCGGACCCCGCGCCGGTCCCGCCCTGGGATTATCGCGCCGCCAAGCGCGCCGGATCCAAGTCCAGCAAGGCCCCACCGCCCGCAGGCGCCGTGGTCGGCAACCGCAGCTCGCACATCTACCACGCCCCCGGCTGTCCCGACCGCGAGAAGGTCTCACCGCGAAATCGTGAGCTCTTCGCCACCGAATCCGAGGCGAAGGCCGCGGGCTTCCGGCGCGCCCGCAACTGCCCACGCTGACCGCTGTGGCGCGCGGCCGCCTTCTGAGAGGGTGTTCCCATATTCGGACCGAGCGGGGCGCCAGCGACGTCTTTTCAGGGGCTTACGCGCGGAGGGCGCTTGCCGAGCGCAAGAAACCGACGCGCGGAAGTCCCTGAAAAGACATGAGCCAGCCACGCGACGGGAGAATATGGGAACACCTTCTGAGTGGCCGACGACCCTGTCCAGGGCTCCATCCCCGTCGAAGTCGGCGACCGCGACCCCGTGGCTGCGGTTGTGCTCGAAGAAGTCGCCACGGCCTCGAACGCGAGCGGCGCCGTCTGCCGGTAAAGCGGCCCGCGGTTTCCTGGGTAATCGGAGGCGCCGAGGTAGATGTCCTGCCAGCCGTCGCCGTCCACGTCGAGCACGGCGGCGGTCATGTGGCCCTCGTCCCAAGACGTCGGCTGCGCGTGCGGCACCACGAGGCCGAGCGCCACGCGGCCAGGGCGCTCAAAGCGCACGTCGCCTTCGCCGCCGTTGAGCAGCAGCGCGCTGGTCTCGCCCAGACTCACCGTGGGATCCGTCGTCGCCATGCCGCTGTCGAGATCGATGTCGCCGTCGTTGTCGACGTCGGCGCCGGCCCAGACCTCATTCGGCCGCCCGACCGCCGCGCCGAGCCGTCGCGGGCGGTCGCGAGAGCGCGCGGCGATCGGCTGGACGGCAGGGACCCCGAGCGGATAAACCATCCTCACGCGCCGCGCTGCCGCGCCGCTGTCCGCGCCGCCGCGGCTCCCCACCCTCTTAGAGGCACCTCGATGAAGCCTCGGCTACCGATCGTCTTGGGCGACTCATCAACCTCCCCATCGGCGCCTCCTATATGAAGGGCGCCGTGCAGCTCGTGGCGGTGGCGTTTGCGCAGCTCCTTCCTTAGTTTCTGGCTCTGCGCCGCCGGGCCGCTGCTGGGCGGTTGTGACACGGCGGCCGTGGGCGAAGGCAGCGCTGGGAGCACCATCGTGCGGGTGGGCGACCGCCTCTGGCTGAGCTCGCCCGATGACCACGCGGTGGTCGTGCTGGACGTCGAATCCATCGAAGAGATCGAGCGATTTGCGGTGCCCGGTCGGCCCGAGCAGCTCGTGGCGACGGCCGATGGCGTCTACGTCACGGCGACTCGGGATCATCGGGTCACCCGCATCGAGGTGGACGGCCGCCTGACGCGCTTCGACACGCCCTGCGGCGGCACGCGAGGGCTCGCCGCGACGCGGGACGGCGTGGTCGCCGCCTGCCCTTACGATGGCGGCGTGGTCTGGCTCGACCGCTCGGGCCAGGCCCGCTTCGAGGCGCGGCCTGGGCGCTCCACGGCGGTGGCGATGGTCGATGGGGGGCCGCAGATCTCGGGCGAGGTCGTCTTGAAGCGGGACCACCGCGAGGCCGGCCGCCTGGATCAGCTCGCGGTCGATGGCCGCAGGTGGGTGGGGGTTTATCTGCGGCAGGACGTGGCCTCGGACCGGGATCGGCCGCCGGGACGCGGTGGCTATGGCGCCGTCGTCGACGGGCGCCCGCGCATCGAGCCGTGGCTGACGGGCGATTGCCGCGGGCGGCTCGCGCGATTCGACGGCGGAGAGCGCGTGTTCTCGGGGGCGTCGGCGGTGGCTCTCGATGCTGCGCGCGGCGTGGTCTGGGTGGTGTTTCGCGCCACGGGAAACGTCGGGGTCTTCGCCTGCCAGCAGGGCGACTCGGCCTTCGCGCCGCTGCTGGCGCGCTTTCGGGTGGGCGACGGCGCCCGCGGGATAGCGCTCGCGGCCGACGGCAAGAGCGCCTTCGTCGACGTGGGCTTCGACCACGCCGTCAGCCGGCTGGAGCTGCCCGCGATCGCCGCCTACGAGATGACCCCGGCGCAGACCGTGGGGCGCGCCGAGGGGGGCGTGACCCTGTCGGCGGAGGCCCAGCGGGGTCGCCGCCTCTTCTTCGACGCGCGCAACACGCACCTGACCCCCGGCGGCGTCGTGAGCTGCGCGAGCTGCCACCCGGGCGGCGAAGACGACGGCCTCACCTGGTTTTTTCACACCGAGGGGGTGCCGCGGAAGCTGCGTCGGACCCCGCCGCTGTGGGCGTCCACCGAGCTGCCGCTTCATTGGGACGGCCGGTACACGAGCGCGTCGGAGCTCATCGTCGACACGATCCGCGAGATCATGAACGGCGACGCGCTGGGGGTCGACGTGGCCGCGATCGCCGCGTTCATGGCGAGCGTCGAGCCTCCGGTCGGCAAGCCCGGGCTCGACGGCGCCGCGGTGGCTCGTGGCGCGGCGCGCTTCAACACGGTGTGCGCGAACTGCCACCCCGGCGGCGGCAAAGACGGAGCTGCGCACTCGGTGGTGCGGGCGTCGGCTGACCCGGACGGTGCTTTGGCCAGCGTGACCACCCCGTCGCTCGCGGGGACCCGCGCTCGCGGGCCTTGGCTTCACGACGGGCGCGCGGCCACGCTGATGGACCTGTGGACCCGCCACAACCCCGACGACACTCACGGGGTGACCTCGCGGCTCGACCCGGCGGCGCTCGCCGACCTCGTCACCTTCCTCGAGACCCTCTGATGGTCCGAACCGCCCGCTCTGCCCTGGGGGATCTGCTGGCGGTGCGCGCGGTGAGCTCGCCGCGCCTCATGGCGCGGGGCCCGCTAGCCCTCCGTCGCCGTCGCACCTGGCCCCTACGGAACCCCATGCGCCCGGAGCCCGACCCATGCACCGCCTGCTGACTCTCACCGCCTGCCTCATCTGCGCTTGCGCCAGCGACCCCGCGGTCGACTCGGCCCAGCTTCATCTCGAGCTGGCCCTGACGGGTGCGGCGCCCGTCGACGCGGGCGGCGCCGCGTTTCCGCTCTCGACGGTCCAGCTTCACGCCGCCAGCGTCGACGTGTACGTGCCGGCCGGCACCGACTGCCGCGACGTCTCGGGGCTGGCCGCGGAGTCCGCCCAGCCGCGTCACCACACCGTGTCGTGCGCGGCCACCGGCGAGCGGGTCCGCCTGCACGGACCCTGGGCCATCGACCTCGCCAGCGGCGCCACGACGCCTGAGCTGCCAGCGATCTCCGTGCCCGCCGGGACGATCACCCGCGTCGTCGTCCAGCTCGCGCCGGGCGCCGCCGCCGCCGGGGTGGTGCCCTCGGGCAGCCCCCTGGACGGCGCCGCCATCGCGGTGACCGGCAAGGCGCCCCCAGGCACCAACGCCACGTTCTACGGGCTGCGGCTGGCCTTTGAAGGCGACGCTCCCTTCGAGTCCGCGGGCCTCGTCGCCCCCCCCGACAGCGACGAGACCCTGGTCGCGCGCCTCGACCCCGCCCAGTGGTTCATCGCCCTGCCCCTCGCCACCTGCGCCGCGGCCGGAGAGCTCCCCTACCTCAACGGCGTCCTACAAATCGCCGACGGCGAAGGCCCGTGCCAGGACGTCGAAGCGCCCGTCATCGACGCCATCAAAGCCTCGGGCGCGCTGGTCAGCGGCGACTGACGGACCGGCTACCAGAGCCGGTCGAGCTCGTGGGCGTCGATCGCGCGGTCCGACGTGACGAGGATCAACCCCTCGACCCGGGCTTGGGCGATGAGCATGGGATCGAAGGGGTCGCGGTGGTGGGGCCGCAGCGACTCCACCGCGGCCGCGCGCGGTGCGAACGTCGAGGGGCGTCAGCGCGAGCGTGCCCATGACCTTCGGGATGAACTGGCGCAGCGGCTCGGGAAAGTCGAGGCGGCCCAGCCCGGCCTGGATGGCCAGCTTTCAGGCGCTGGCCGCGGTCCAGTAGAGGTCGGCGTCTGGTGCGGCCAGCGCGGAGCGAGCCGGCCCTGAAAGCCGCGGGTCGTCCTCCATCCACCACAGCAGCGCATGGGTGTCGCGCAAGAGCTTCACGGCTGGAAGCCGGCTTCAACGCGACCAAGCAGCCGCGAGAGATGCGTCTTGGCCTCGTGGACGTTGACTTGGGTCCTTACGGCGCTGACGCGGGCGAAGTGGTCATCGACCGCCTCGACGACGACGTCGCCGAGGCGTGGTGGGAGACGTGGCCTTGGGACACTGGCGATGTCCTGGCTGAGCTCGTCGAGTCGGTGAACGAGCCGTTCGAGCGGCGCGGCAAAAGCGGGCCATTGACGCTTTGGTAGGAGCACACACGCCCTGACTCGGAGTGGCCACGCGTGGGCCGGCGCGAGCCTCCAGACAATGGCGCGACCGACACATCGAGACTCTCCAGCGGTGCTCCACATGCAGCCAGGGCGCGGTAGACTCGGTGGGCGTTCGCCGGCGTCGCGCGGACGAGGACGTCGATGTCTGCGGTGCCCCGTGCGTGGCCGTGAAAAGCGACCGCGTAACCTCCGCTGAGCACGAACTCAGCCCTGGCGTCGTGAAGCGCCACCAGCAAGTCCTCGAAATCGGGCGGGAGCTCGATCAGCGGCGGTTGGGCAGGTAGCGGATGGGCATCGTTTCGCGGGCGTAGGTCGGGAGCTCGCGGCCGCTGAGGACCCAGCTCGCCAGGGAAAGGCGCCAGGCCAGGGAGATGCCTTCGTCGCCGGTCGGGCTCGGAGGGGGCTCGTCGGGGGCGCCGAGGTGGGTCTTCTTGGCCGAGATCTCGTCCCGGCGGGGGTCGGCTCGGGCTTTTCGGGCTTGTTCTTCTGTCATTGGAACACAGGCTCCTAGGGGCGGCCGAAGCTGCGCAGGGCCAGGCCCGCCGTCTCGTCGAGGCCGAACATGCGGTTGGCGTTCTGTAGCGCTTGGCCGGCGCCGCCTTTGATGAGGTTGTCCAGCGCCGCCACGATGACCACGCGGCCGCCGTGGGGGTCGGCCGTGGCGGCGAGGCGGCAGCGGTTGGTGCCGACGACGTGGTGGAGGTGGACCTCCTCGGGGCGGTCGAGGACCTCGACGAACGCGCTGTTGTCGTAGCGAGCGGCCAGCGCCTTCGAGACGGCCTCCGCCGCGG
Organism: uncultured Myxococcales bacterium; assembly: GCA_964577445.1. GTDB lineage: Bacteria > Myxococcota_A > UBA9042 > PHBI01 > JACKFB01 > JACKFB01. The sequence goes on along the minus strand of CAZNZH010000357.1, from coordinate 738 downwards.
CGCGGGCGTCGGCCTCGCCGGGGACGCGCAGGTAGAGCGTCGCGTAGATGCCGCGCGGGACCGGGAGCAGGTGCGCCACGAACGTGATGCCGGGGGCCGTGTGGCCGTGGCGGCGCAGGGCCTGGTCGATCTCGGGGATGTGCCGGTTGGGGCCGACCAGATCCATGTAGAAGTTGCCGAAGATCTCGCTGTAGAGCAGCGGGATGCGCGCGCTGCGGCCCGCCCCGGTGGTGCCGAACTTGCCGTCGACGATGACGCTGCCCAGGTCGACCAGGCCCGCGGCGCACAGGGGCAGGAGCGCCAAGAGGATCGCCGTCGGGAAGCCGCCGGGGTTGGCCACCAGCGCGGCTTTCCCCAAGGATTCGCCTGCCCACTCCGTCAAGCCGTAGACGGCCTGCGCCGCGTGGGACTCGTCGCGGTTATCGAGTCCGTACGCGCTCATGTGCAGCGCCGCGTCGGTCAGGCGGTGGGCGCCCGACAGGTCGATGACGCGGATGTGGGCGTCGCGAAAGCCGGGGACCAGCCTCACAGCCCGCTCAGGCGTGGCCGCGATGAGCACGAGGTCGCAGCCCAGATCTCGGGCGGCCGACACCGCGTCGCCGTGGCCGACCACCATGGCCTCGCCCTGGTCGCCCAGATCGCGGTCGAGCACATTGAGCCGCCGGCCGGCCATGCCGTCGCTCGGCGCCGTGACCACCTCCATCCCCGGGTGGCCGGCGACCAGGCGCGCCGCCTCTT
>CAZNZH010000356.1:0-6281 GCA_964577445.1 uncultured Myxococcales bacterium | reverse complement strand
TGCTGCTGCGCCCTCCGCCCGGCAGCGAGCCCACCGGCGAGGCCCTGCTCGACGCGGCCACCCTCGCCGCCTGGCACAGCCAGTCCCGGGGCGAGCCGACCATCGACGTGACCTGGACGGAGCGCAAACATGTGCGCAAGGCCCGCGGCACCCCTGCTGGCCGCGTCACCCTGTCCCGCGGCCGCACCCTGTCGGTCCGCGTCGAGCGCGAGCGCGTCGATCGCCTCTACCGCACCCTCGAGCCGGACGGCGCCGCCACGCCGCGATGACGCGCCGGGCGCAGCCCCGCGCTACCAAGATAGCTCTGTGTTTTCCGATGGTTCCGAGCCTCGCCGCGGCGAGACTGGCCGGATTTCAACGATGGTCTATCCTGGGCGCGCGTGACCTCGGCCGTGGAGGCGTCCTTGCAATGCCCCCGTTGTGGATTTGACCAGCCCGCGAGCGAAGAGTGCATCGCCTGCGGAGTGGCCATCAGCAAGTACCTGTCGACGGTCGACGCGCTGGCGGACGTGTCCGCGAGCACCCCCTACGATGACGACCCGTTCGCGTCCCTCGCCAGCCTGGACGCGCTGGGCGACAGCGACGACGCCTCGCCGATTCCGCTCGCGCCGACCACCGGCCAAGGCAGCTACGCCGACCCGCCCCCTGAGCCGCCCCCGCCGGACATGGGCCCGTTCCCATCACGCCCCGTCCACGACCTCGACGGCCCGGCCGGGGTCCCCATCCCGCCACTTTCCGTCAGCCACGCCGGCGCAGCACCCGGCCACCGCATCTCCGCGTTCGGTCTCCACAGCCGCCCGCCGGTCTACATCGGCGGCGTGGCGTCGGTGCTACGCATCGTCGCCTCCTTCGTCTGCCTCGGGCTGGCCATCATCATGGTCCTCAACGGCGAGGGCCTCCGCTCCGCTTGGCCATACGGGGTCATGGTGCTCTACGGCGGCGGCGCCCTGTGGGGCCTGCTGACGGCGCGTCAGGCCATCTCGGTGCGCCAGTTCGCCACCGAGATGGCCGTCCTCGCCGTCATCACCGTCGGGCTGCGCTTCGCCTCCCCCGAGACCTTCGCCATCGAGACCCCAGGCGAGCCCGCCAAACCCGTCGTCACCGTGCGCATCCCGGACACAGCGCTTGGCCGATTCACCACCAGCAGCCTGGATTTCCTCGAGTCGACCGACGAGGTCCTGAAGCTCAAGGCCCCCGTGTCCAAAGAGCGCTGGGGGGACCTGTTGAAAGCGCTGGACTTCGACGCGCTCGAGGGCGCCTACGACGAGCTGGACACCGAGGAGCGGGCGCGCGTGTTCGATGTCTGGAAGCGGCTGAGCGACTTCGGCCCCATCGTCTCCAGCATGCTGGAGCGATACATGGTCGCCGGCGCTGATGGCGCCGTGCGGCTCGAGATCCCCGAGGTCGAGCGCCGCGCCATCAACAGCGAGCTGCCAGACACCACCGCGCGGCTCCGGCGGGTGCAAGAGCGCATCAGCGAAGTGGTGGAGCCCGGCGACCGCCCGAGGTAGCCGCTGGGTCAACCGCCAGCCCAGGCGCTGATGTCTCGAGCGCCAGCGCGGTCAGAGCCCCTGCGCGCGCCGGGCGCAGGTGTCGTTGGTGATGGTCGCGATGGCCCCGACGGGCCCGCACCGCACCAGCAAGGTCTCGCAGCCGTCGCCGTTGAAGTCGTACGCCACGATGTCGCTCGGCTGCCGGCAGACCGGCACGACCACCGGCCCGTGGAACTGCCGCAGGTACGTCTCGTTCGGGTCCGTGCCGGCCGCCAGATAGATCGAGATCTGCGCGCGACCGCTCTCCACGAACACCACGTCCAAGAACCCATCCGCGTTGACGTCGGACAGCACCACCCCGTCTCCGCCGCCCTTCTGCTCGACGCCGGGCTCGACCGCCAGCGGCGACTCGAACGGGTCGAGGCCCGGCCGCCCAAACGCCAGCATCACGTTGTCTTTCACCGTCGCCGCGAGGTCGAGCAGGCCGTCGTTGTTGATGTCCTTGACGTCGAACTGGCGCGGGTTCTCACCCAGCGAGCTGGTCGTCGGGGGCCCAAACGGAAACACCGGGTCCGCCTTCAACCACCTATACGTGGTCATGGAGTCGCTGCCCCCGCTGAGGACCATGACGTCACCCTTCACCATCGGATTCGTGTCCGCTTGCCCCTTCCGCGGCCCCTCCGTCGCGATCTTGCGCATGGCGACCGCCTGACCGCCGAACTCCTTACCCACCGAGTCCCCGGGGCACACCGAGGGGTCCCAGCAGTCCCAAAACGGGCAGATCGCGTCTTGGGGCGGGTTGCACAGCTTCGTCGGGTTCCATGGGCAGGTCCGCAGCATCGGCGGTACGGGCGCTTCGCATCCCTGCGAGAAGCCGGCGTCGGTCCCCACCACCAGGGTCGGGATCACGCCGGTCGGCGGCGGCACCATCTCGAAGGACTGGATGACCGTGGTGGAGGTCGCGCGGCCGTTGTAGGGCGTGAACATCGTTCCCGCGGTCAGCGAGAACCCCGCGGGGTCCCAAAACCCCTTCGCGCTGGACGTGTTGATGTAGAGGGTCACCATGGACTGCGGTGATCCGCTCGAGCTACCCGCCACGAGCACATCCAGCTTCCCGTCGGGCTTCAACTCACCACCCGGGCTCACCAGGTCCATCACCTTGATCTGGTTGACCGTCACTGGCCCAGAGTACTTCGGGGGGTTCGCGTAGGCGACGGCCGGGAACCGGTCGTAGGCGGCCGGCCATGACGGCTCGTCTGGACCGTAGTGCCCCTGCGTCCAGACGAACATGGTCGGCGACGCGCCGCCCTTGAGCAGGTAGTTGCGGTACAGAGCGCCCAGCGGGTGATAGTCGCGCAGCCACGCCGCCGAGGGGAGGTTCCCCGTCGGCGAGAACGCGATCACCTCGGGCTTGGAGTCGCCGGTGATGTCCGCGACGGTGAACTTCTGAATCACGCCGCCCGCCTGGCCCAAGGGCGTCAGCAGCACACGGGTGGCCTCGACATCGAAGCCCTGCTCTGCGTTGGTGCGGTTGAGGAAGACACCGAAGCCCTCGTTGCGGAAGTCCATGTAGAAGTCGAGCAGCCCGTCCTGGTCGAAGTCGGCCACCTTGAGGTTCTGCGCCTGTGCGCCCGTGGTGAAGCCTACCCCTTCGTTCAGCGGGTTTTGCATCTGGTCGGCCACCACGTTGGGGTCTCCGACCTGGTTGAAGCGCCCCTGCCCATTGCCGAGGTGAATCTCCAAGATCCGGGCGGACTGGCTCAGCACGGCGAAGTCCGCATGCCCGTCCAGGTCGAAGTCTCCGCAGACCAACCCGGTGATGACACTGTTGGTCGCGCCGGACATGTCCCAGATCTCGTAGGGGTCGCCCTGCCCCTTGCTGTTCTGGAACTTCCCGTCGCCGATATTGCGCAGGACGCGCCAGGTGCCCGACGACTCCGTGCCCGCCACGATGTCGAGCCGGTCGGGACCCGGGCCGGGCTCCTCGATGAAGTTGCCGGTGCAGAAGTACTTCACGTCCTGGGCGTTCGAGCTGGGCACCGGCCAGACGAAGCTGACCGTGGCTTGGTTGAACGCGGTGTCCAGCAGGTTGGTCTCGAAGAACCGGTTGGCGAAGACGTTGATCTGGTTGTGCGACTCCGAGGCCACGATGAGATCCAAGAACCCGTCCGGCTCGCCGTGGTCGCCGGTGAGGTCGACCACCTCGGCCGTGATGAGGCCCGCGATGCCGCCAGCCTTGGTCGGCGGCGAGAAGAGCTCTTTGCAGACGTAGGCCGTGCCCCCATCCCCCATGGTCAGCGCGTCGCTGTTCGCCGCGCTGGCCCCGTCGGCGTCGGCGTCGCCGGGAGCCGGGACGATCTCCTCGCACTGGTCGGAGAAGGCGGGCTCATCGGAGCGCTGCCGCTTGAAGAGGATGATGGACTCCGACTGGCTCGACGTGATCAGCACGACGTCGCCGCGCCGGGTGTCGGGCGGGTCATTGGTGAAGTCGGCCACGATGAGATCGCGGATCGCCGTGCTGCCCGAGATCGGCAGGGCGTGCACCTCGCTCAGCAGCAGTGAGCCGCCCGAGATCTGCCGATGCACAGCGAGCGCGTTGCCTACGGACGGCACCGACTGCACCGCCACGACATCCAGGTCGCCGTCGGCGTCGAGATCCGCCACCGCCACATGGCTGGTCGAGCGGTTGGTCAAATAGCGGATAGTGCTGAACTTCCCCGGCCCGTCCACGCCGTCGTTGAGCGCGAGCACGATGCCGGTGGACGTCGCGAAGAGCAGGTCCGGGTAGGTGTCGTCATCCCAATCGACCACCTGGGAGTCGTTGATCGTGGTCTTCGCCGGCAACAGCGTCCGCGCGAACTGCCGCAAGAAGGGGTGGGCGATGACCTTGGCCTTCGCCACGAGCGTCGTGGACTGGCCACACGCGTCGTAGGCCGTGAACTCCAGGTCGGCGGCGGCGGTCAGCTCGTCGCGGAGATCGAGGTTCGCGTCGATGGGCAGGGTCTTTACCTGCTCGGCGGTGTGCTCGATCTCCAGGATCAGCTCGCCGTTGAAGTACGCCTCGAAGCGGCCGACCTGCTGGTTGTCCGTCACCGAGGCCAACACCGGCTGTAGCCCCGACATCGTCGGCGTCGACTTCCCGAGATTTGGCTGGGTCACCTGCAGCACGGGCGGGGTGTTGTCGTAGATGAACTCGCGCTGGGTGCGCAGCTCCGGCAGCTTCGGGTACGCCAGCGTCGTCGTGCCCTCCGCGTCCGTGCTCACCTCGAACGCGGCCGCGCCGAGGAGGAACTTCTTGCCGTCGATGAGGTTGGCCAGCCCCGGGGGCGGGGGGTCGTCGCCGGGCGGCGCGGCGAGCTTCGAGCCGTCGAGGGTGAAGACGTAGCGGGAGGTGGAGCCGCTCTCGAGCTTGGCCGAGACCCCCAAGACCGGCCCCGCCGTGTCCGACGCGTTGGCCGGGATGAACAGGCGCAGCTCGCGGTCGCCGATGTTCTCGGCCCCCACCAGCACCTTGATGTTCCCACCGCAGAAGAGCTTCGGGTACGCATCCAGACCTTCGATGCCCAGGATCTCGATCCTCGGGTCCAGCTCCGGGCCGGTGTCCGCCTCCTTCACGACGACGTCCGGCGTCGGCTTCACGACGTCCTTGCGGGGTAGGACGATGGGCGGGCCCGTCTTCGGGTCGCCGCCGCCACACGCCGGGGCGAGCAGCGCCGCCATGAGCGCCGCCATCGAAAACCTGAGGACACGACGCATTCCGACCTCCCGCACCACCAACGTCTATCGCATCCGATTATCCAGAGCCGGCCCTCAGCGAGTCAAGGCGCGAACTATGCAGCCAGCCGCCCCGGTGCTAGGAGGGACGGGTGACAGAGTCGATGTGACCCCCGACGGTGTGACTGAACGATGCGACGCCTGGATTGGCAACTGGTGCGGCCCATGCGCTCTGGCGAGGCGGGCGCCTCGATGGAGTCAGCGCTCATCTTGCGGCGGCTGGTGACGCGCGAGGCGGCCGACGAGCTGCCCCCGGAAGACGCAGCGCTCCTCGACGAGCTGGAGGCCAGCTACGAGGCCGACACCGTCTCGCCGTGTGAGGCCGTGGGCGCACCGATTGTGCAGGACGACCCCGAGTGGGAGTCGCGGCTCGTCGACGAGTTCGCCGAATCCGACGTCGACGTCGAGCTGGAGGAGTTCCTCGAGATGCGCAGGTCCGACCCGGACTGCGAGCGATGCCCGCACGCCTCGCCTTACAGCATCTTCCCGATGGACGCGTGCGAGTTCTCAGCCGGCGCGCTGGAGGTGGTCCTGCTGGACCCCGAGCCCCGCGCCCAGGCCGCGCGCCCTATGGACGCCGCCGCGATGAGCGCCTACGCCGACACGCTGGAGTCAGCGCTGCGAGACGGCCGCTTTCGCACGAGCGACGCCCTCGACGCCGAAGACTACCTCGCGGCGGCGGTGCGTTTTTTGCGCTTTTGGGCCGAGCGCGGGTTCGCGATTTTGCCAGGCGACATCGACGAGATCGTGGACTACGCCGAGGCGGCCGACCCCGGCGTCCCCGGCGAGGAAGAGGGCCCGACCCCGACCTTCCACTAGCCCCCCGCCGCGTCAGGGCGCGTCGTCACCCATCGAGTTCATGAGCTTGCGGTACTCAGGGTGCTTCCACGCCCGGATCGTCTTGAGCCGGGGACGCATCGTCAGGCGGCAGCTCGTCCTCGACGTCATCTTCGCCACCCGGCTGAGCGCCCATCGAGTTCATGAGCTTGCGGTACTCAGGGTCCTTCATCAGGT
>CAZNZH010000355.1:4221-6285 GCA_964577445.1 uncultured Myxococcales bacterium | reverse complement strand
CTACACATTTTTTCGACAGGACATTAGGTGTCAGACGCCCAGACTACACATTTTTCAAGCTTCCGGTTTTTCAGGCTTCCGGACCGGGGAGACACTTTGGACTTGCTCCCCTGCGGCTCGCGGCGAGGCAATGACAGGTCCTGAGCCGGTCGCCAACCCTGGCCGCCTCGAGCTCGTTTCGTTCGCTGTCCCGATCATCGCCGGCCGCCAGGAGATCGGTGTATGGTGCACCTGCCGCGTTCGCTGGAGGCCTTCTACGGCGATCGGCTCGCCCGACTATGGGCTGCCCGACTCGACCAAGATGGTCTTCGAAGAACCCGGCGACGCGCAATCCGCGCTTGATGAACCCGTTCCCATGAGGTGACCGCGATGTCGGCAGCCACAATGAAAGCACTCGTCTACCAGGGCCCCGGGAAGAAGGCCTGGCAAGACGTCCCCATGCCCAAGATCCAGCAGCCCACCGATGTGCTGATTCGGATCGACACCACGACCATCTGTGGGACCGACCTCCACATCCTCAAGGGCAATGTCCCGGCGGTGGAAGTCGGCCGGATCCTCGGCCATGAGGGGGTCGGGACGATCACCGAGGTCGGCAGCGCGGTCACCTCCCTGAAGGTGGGCGATAAGGTGATCATCTCAGCGGTCAAGTCCTGCGGTCGCTGCATGTTCTGCAAGCAAAGCCTTTACGCGCACTGCCTGGGCGACGAAGGCGCGGTCGGAATCGGCTGGGTGTTCGGCCACCTCATCGACGGGACCCAGGCCGAGTTCGTGCGGGTGCCGTACGCAGAGAACTCCGTCTTCAAGCTCCCCGCCGGCGTCACCAACCAGCAGGGGGTGATGCTGAGTGACATCCTCCCGACGGGGTTCGAGATCGGTGTGCAGTACGGCCAAGTCAAGCCGGGCGACGTGGTGGCGGTGATCGGCGCAGGCCCGATCGGTCTGTCGGTGATGATGACGGCCGGCCTATACGGCGCGGCGAGGGTCATCGCGATGGACATCGATCCCAACCGGATCGAAGAGGCGAAGAAGTTCGGCGCCACCGACGGGGTCAACTCGAAGGATCCGGAGTGGAAACAGAAGATCATGGCCATGACCGATGGCTGGGGGGTCGACGTGGCGGTGGAGGCGGTCGGGATCCCGGCCACCTTTGAGATGGCGACCCAGATCGTCCGCCCCGGCGGGCATGTCGCCAACGTAGGCGTCCACGGTGAGCCGGTCGATCTCCGGCTGCAGGACCTGTGGATCCACAACATCAACATCAGTACGGGCCTGGTGAACACCAACACCACGCCGATGCTGCTTAAGCTGGTCGCGCAGAAGAAGCTCGACGTCGACAGGTTCGTCACCCACCACTTCAAGCTCAGCGAGATGATGGCCGCCTACGACACCTTCAGCCGGGCAGCCGAGACGAAGGCGCTGAAGGTGATCATCGACCGCTGAGGGACCTCTCTGGCGCGGTCGAGGGTCGGGTCAGGGCTCAGGACTTGTCGTCGCCTCGCGGCGAGCCGCAGGACAGCAAGTCCAGAGTCTGCCCCCGGTCTCTGAGCAATGTGTAGTCGGGGCGCCAAATACCTATTCTAATCGGGCGGCCGGGCTGGCGAGGGCTTCGTACGCCGGGGTGTGGCGGGTGCTGAAGCCGTCACCGTCGTGCAGCAGCATCATCACCGCCCAGCCGCGGGCGGTGGCCAGGGCCATGCCCTCGTCGGGGCCCAGGACGTTGAGCGCCGTGGCCAGGGCGTCGGCGGTCATGCAGGTGTCCGCGACCACCGTGACCGACGCGGTGGCGTGGGCGACCGGGCGGCCCGAGCGCGGGTCGATGGTGTGGGAGACGCGCTGGCCGTCGCGCTCGACGAAGTTGCGGTAGTCGCCGGAGGTGGCCATCGACTGGCCGCTCAGGGCGACGACCGAGTGGACGCGGCGCTCGCCGGGGACTGGCGCCTCCACGCCGAGCTGCCAGGGCGTCCCGGAGCGGTTGTGGCCCCGCGTGCGCACCTCGCCGCCGACCTCGACCATGTAGTCGGTCAGGCCCAGGCCATCCAGCGCCAGGGCCACCCGGTCCACGCC
>CAZNZH010000355.1:0-4211 GCA_964577445.1 uncultured Myxococcales bacterium | reverse complement strand
GGCAATCGCGGCGATGGCCGACAGGTCGACGTAGACGTCCGGGCGGGTCTTGCGGACGGTCTGCGCCGCGAAGTCGAGGACCAGCTTGTCCGGGCCCACCCGCTGGCGCAGCGCCTCGAGGGTGGCCGCGTCGGGCGGGGCGGCCGCGCTATCGGCGCCGAAGCCCCAGGCGCCCACCAGCGGGCCGACCGTCACGTCGAAGGCCCCGCCCGAGGCCGCCGTGGTCGCCGCGGCCTCGGTCAGGACCTCCAGCAGCATCGCGGACGCCGGGACGGGCTCGGTGGTCTGGGCGGCGTTGAAGCGGGACAGCTCGGAGTCCGGCGCGTAGGTCGACATGCTGGCGTTCACGGCGTCCAGCGCGGCGGTGATGGTGGCGCGGGCGCGGGTCACCTCGGCCTCGCCCGCGGGGCCGGCCGTGATGAGCTTGACCGCCCAGGTCGTGCCCATGGTGGGGCCGGACAGGGCGGTCTCGTGCGGGGCGTCCGCGTCGCCTCCCCGCCGCATCCACAGCACCGCGAAGAGCGCGAACACGAACACCGCCGGCAGGCCGAAGCGCCGCAGCAGCCAGATCCGGTACTCCCGGGGATCTTCGGGCGGCTCGGGGCGCGGGCGCGGCACCTACACGCCGAAGTCGTCGAGCATGATGTTCTCGGGCTCGACGCCCAGGTTGAGCAGCATGCTGATGCACGCCTGGTTCATCATCGGCGGCCCGCACATGTAATACTCCACGTCTTCGGGCGAGGGGTGGTCATCGAGGTAGTGATCGAGGGTGACCTGGTGGATGAAGCCCGTCGCGCCCTCCCAATTGTCCTCGGGCAGCGGGTCGGACAGCGCCAGGTGCCACTCGAAGTTGTCGTTCTCTGCGGCGATCTTGTCGAACTGGTCGACGTAGAAGGCCTCGCGCAGCGAGCGCGCGCCGTACCAGAACGTGACCTTACGCTGGGTGCGCAGCCTCAGGAACTGGTCGAAGATGTGCGAACGCATCGGCGCCATGCCCGCGCCGCCGCCGATGAAGCACATCTCGTTTTGGGTGTCTCGGGCGAAGAACTCGCCAAAGGGCCCGCTGATGACCACCTCGTCGCCGGGCTTCAGGCCGAAGATGTACGAGGACATGATGCCGGGCGGTACATCGGGCTGCCGCGGCGGCGGCGAGGCGATGCGCACGTTGAGCATGATGATGCCCTTCTCGCCGGGGTAGTTCGCCATGGAGTAGGCCCGCGTGACCGACTCGTCGACCTTTGAGACGAAGCGCCACATGTTGAACTTGTCCCAGTCGGACCGGTACTCGTCGTCGATCTCGAAATCCGCGTACTTGACGGTGTGCGGCGGGCACTCGATCTGGATGTAGCCGCCGGCTTTGAACGGCACCTCGTCGCCCTCGGGCAGCTCCAGCACCAGCTCCTTGATGAAGGTGGCGACGTTGTCGTTGGAGCGCACGGTGCAGGTCCACTTGCGGACGCTGAAGATCTCCGGCTCCAGCTCGATCTCCATGTCCTGCTTGACCTTCACCTGACACGACAGGCGCACCCCCTCGCGGGCCTCGCCGCGCGAGATGTGGCTCACCTCGGTGGGCAGCATCGCCCCGCCCCCGCTGTGCACGTGGACCTTGCAGACGCCGCAGGTGCCCTTGCCGCCGCAAGCCGACGGGACGAAGATCTTCCGCGCCGACAGCGTATTCAGCAGGGTGTCGCCGGCCGGCGCCGTGAAGCTGTTGGCCTCGTCGTCGTTGACGAGGATCTTGACCTCACCGCTGGCGACCAGCTTCGAGCGCGCGAATATCAAGACCCCCGTGAGGGCCACGATGAGGGCGACGAAGACGACGACGCCGAGGATGATGGTGGTCATCATGGGTACATCCCCTGCGTCGCTAGAGCTGGATGCCGGCGAAGGCCATGAAGCCCATCGCCATGAGCCCCGTGACGATGAACGTGATGCCGAGACCGCGCAGCGCGGGCGGCACGTTGCTGTAGCGCATCTTCTCGCGGATGGCGGCCAGGGCGACGATGGCCAAGAAGAAGCCGAAGCCGGCGCCGAAGCCGAACACCGTGGACTCGGCGAGGTTGTAGTCGCGCTCGACCATGAAGAGCGAGGCGCCGAGGATGGCGCAGTTCACGGCGATGAGCGGCAAAAACACGCCGAGGGCCGAGTAGAGAGCCGGCGCGTACTTATCGAGCGCCATCTCGACGATCTGCACCACCGCGGCGATGGAGCCGATCATGACGAGGAAGTTGAGAAAGGACAGGTCGGTCGACGCGAGGTCCGGGCTGATCCAGGCCAGCGCGCCTTCTTTGAGGAAGTGCTGGTACAGCAGGTTGTTGAGCGGCGTCGTGATGGTCAGCACGAAGGTCACGGCGAGGCCGAGACCAAACGCGGTGTCCACCTTCTTGGACACCGCCAAAAACGAGCACATGCCCAAGAAGAAGGCCAGGGCCATGTTCTCGACGAACACGGCCTTGGTCAGGAGGCTCAGATAGTGTTCCACGTCGCGGTCCTCCCTAGTCGACCGTCTGCAGCTCGGGCTTCCACGACCTCAGGAGCCAGATGAAGCCCCCGATGAGGAAGAAGGCGCCCGGAGCGAGGACCATGAGCCCGTTGGGGTTGTACCAGCCACCCTCGTTGATCAGCGGGAGGATGGAGATGCCGAAGAGCTTGCCGGCGCCGAGCAGCTCGCGGAAAAACGCCACGAAGATCAGCACGAGCGAGTAGCCGATGCCGTTGCCGATGCCGTCCATGATGGAGGCCACCGGCCCGTTCTGCATCGCGAAGGCCTCGGCGCGCCCCATGACGATGCAGTTGGTGATGATGAGGCCGACGAAGACCGAGAGCTGCTTTGAGGTCTCGAAGAGGAAGGCCTTGAGGATCTGGTCGGTGATGATGACCAGGGAGGCGATGATCGTGAGCTGCACGATGATGCGGATGCTGGGCGGGATCTTGTTGCGGATGACGCTGATGGAGAAGTTCGACAGCGTCAGCACCGCGGTCACCGCCGCGCTCATCACCAGCGCGGTCGACATCTGCGTCGTGACCGCGAGTGCCGAGCAGATGCCCAGCACCTGAATCGCGATCGGGTTGTCGTTGAAGAAGGGATCGAGCAGGATCTCACGGTTCTTCTTCGCCATCAGACGCCCTCCTCGCGGAGCTTGTGCAGGTACGGCCCGAAGCCCGCATCCCCGGCCCAGAAGCGGATGAGCTGGCCCACGCCGCGCGACGTGATCGTCGCCCCCGACAGCCCGTCGACCTTGTGCGGCGCCTGCTCGGGCGAGCCCGCCTGGCCCTTGATGACGTCGATGACCGGCTCGCCCTTGTCGTCGAAGAGCTCACGCCCCGGCCACAGCGCCTTCCAGCGCGGGTTGTCGACCTCGCCGCCGAGTCCCGGGGTCTCGCCGTGCTGGTAGAAGGTCAGGCCGGCGATGGTGTCGAGGTCCGGCTTCAGCGCGAGGAAGCCATAGAGCGTCGACCACAGCCCCTTGCCCTCGACGGGGAGGACCACCAGGTCGGTCTTGGCGTCGGCGTCTTTGTCGATGAGGTAGACCATGGCCTGGTTGGGCAGGCGCTTGATGCCCGCGCTGTTTTTCGGTGCCGCGCTGCTGGTCTTCGGGTCCTTCTGCACCTTGAGCTGGTCGAAGGCGGCGAGCTCCGCGGGCGGCAGCTCGACGTAGGCGCCGGTGTCCAGGTCCACGACCTTCGCGCTGACGTGCTTTTCGTAGAGCGCGTTGATCTCCTCGCGGGTCAGACTGCCCTCGCCGCCGACGCCGGCCACGCTGAGCACCTTGGACTTACGGTCCAGCAGCTTGTTCTCGTCTTGGCGGTCCTTCAGCCCCACGGCGCTCATCGACACGAAGACCGAGCAGATGAGACACACCAGGGCCGCGAAGCCGATGATGTAGCGGGTGCTATACTGCATAGCGGGCCGCCCTCCTCTTGATGTTGCGCTGCACGAGGAAGTGGTCGATGAGCGGCGCGAACATGTTCATGAAGAGGATGGCCAGCATCATCCCCTCTGGATAGGCGGGGTTGACGACCCGCACCAGGATGACGAGCACCCCGATGCCGGCGCCGTAGATGAGCTTGCCCGTCTCGGTGAAGGCGCTCGTGACGGGGTCGGTGGCCATGAAGACGAGGCCGAAGGCGAAGCCGCCGAGGACGATGTGCCAGAGGAAGGGCATCGCGAACATCGGGTTGGTGTCGCTGCCGGCGGCGTTCAGCACCAG
>CAZNZH010000354.1:0-6305 GCA_964577445.1 uncultured Myxococcales bacterium | reverse complement strand
CGCTAAGACGCTTTCGTCCTACTTCCAGCAGAAGAGCGCGACGCTCTCCCAATCGGGCTACGCGAGCCTCCCGCCGGCGGACCGCGCGGTGACGATCATCCCCGACCCGGCGACGCGGCAGCTGCTCGTGACGGCCAGCGAGAAGAACAAGAAGCTGATCGACACGCTCCTGGTGCAGGCGGATCGGCCGGATGTCGCCCAGACGGCGCGCCAGACACGTGTGTTCCCGCTGCAGTTCGCCGACATCTCCTACACCACTCAGGTGATCAACACCACGCTGCAGAAGCCTGGCAACGTGTCCGAGAGCGAGCAGATCAAGGTCGTGCCCGAGTACGGCACGATGTCGATCGTTGTGAGCGCCAACGCCGAGAACATGAAGAAAGTCGAGACGCTGATTGCGGAACTCGACAAGGGCAACGTCAACAAGACGCTCGTGCCCGAGACGGTTCGGGTCGAGCACGCCCGGGCCTCGGACCTGGCGGTGACGCTGAACGACAGCATCCAGCGGATGTTCAAGCGCGACCGCACAACCGGGCTCTTCCCGGTAGCGGTCACCGCCAATGACGCATCGAACACGCTGCTCGTGATGGGGGCTCCCAAGGAACTCGAGCAGACCAAGGCGATGATCAAGACGCTCGATACCCGTCCGGCCGACGTGGATGAGCGCTCGATGCGCCCGTACGTCGTCCAGTACGCAGACCCGAGCACACTGGTGAACCTGCTGACCACGCAGTTTGCGGCCAACCAGAAGCGCCCGCTCAAGGACCAGGTCAGCGTGGCCTACGACGGGTCGACGGCGAGCCTGGTGGTGACGGCGTCCGACGAGAATCACGCCAAGGTCACGGACCTGCTCGAGCAGCTCGACCGCAACGACATCGGCCCGCGGCTCAAGACGCACACCGTGCAGCTCGAGAACGCCCGGGCCTCGGAGGTCGCCACGACGTTGAACAACACGCTCCGTGCGACAAGTCCGAGCAAGAAGACCGGCCTGGCCAACGTACAGCCGAACGATGCAACGAATACGTTGCTCGTTGTCGCCTCTGATGCCGATTACGAGACCATCCAGGCGCTGGTGAAGACGCTGGATGTGCCGCCCGCGGCCGACGTGCAGCGCATCATGACGCCCTACACGCTGCAGTACGCAGACATCTCTTCGGTGGTTGCCGCGATCAACCAGGCCTTCGCCGGCGCGTCAAAGAATCAGCGTGACGTGGTGACCGCCGTGCCCGAGTATGGCACGCTCAGCGTCATCGTGTCGGCGACGCCGGAGAATCATGAGAAGGTCAAGACGCTGATTGCGGAACTCGACAAGGGGAACGTCAACAAGACGCTCGTGCCCGAGACGGTTCGGGTCGAACACGCCCGGGCCTCGGACCTGGCGGTGACGCTGAATGACAGCATCCAGCGGATGTTCAAGCGCGACCGCACAACCGGGCTCTTCCCGGTAGCGGTCACCGCCAATGACGCATCGAACACGCTGCTCGTGATGGGGGCTCCCAAGGAACTCGAGCAGACCAAGGCGATGATCAAGACGCTCGATACCCGTCCGGCCGACGTGGATGAGCGCTCGATGCGCCCGTACGTCGTCCAGTACGCAGACCCGAGCACACTGGTGAACCTGCTGACCACGCAGTTTGCGGCCAACCAGAAGCGCCCGCTCAAGGACCAGGTCAGCGTGGCCTACGACGGGTCGACGGCGAGCCTGGTGGTGACGGCGTCCGACGAGAATCACGCCAAGGTCACGGACCTGCTCGAGCAGCTCGACCGCAACGACATCGGCCCGCGGCTCAAGACGCACACCGTGCAGCTCGAGAACGCCCGGGCCTCGGAGGTCGCCACGACGTTGAACAACACGCTCCGTGCGACAAGTCCGAGCAAGAAGACCGGCCTGGCCAACGTACAGCCGAACGATGCAACGAATACGTTGCTCGTTGTCGCCTCTGATGCCGATTACGAGACCATCCAGGCGCTGGTGAAGACGCTGGATGTGCCGCCCGCGGCCGACGTGCAGCGCATCATGACGCCCTACACGCTGCAGTACGCAGACATCTCTTCGGTGGTTGCCGCGATCAACCAGGCCTTCGCCGGCGCGTCAAAGAATCAGCGTGACGTGGTGACCGCCGTGCCCGAGTACGGCACGCTCAGCGTCATCGTGTCGGCGACGCCGGAGAATCACGAGAAGGTCAAGGCGCTGATCGCCAGCCTCGATAAGGAGGGCACATCGGCGGAGAACGCCATCGTGACCCTGCAGCATGCCCGGGCCGAGAATCTCGCCACCGTCCTCACCCAGACATACCAGTACGGGCGCAAGCAGAAGGCGGGGAACCAGCCAATCGTGATCTCCGCCGATACCAACACCAACTCGCTGGTGATCGCCGCCAGCAGGACGGACATCGAGGGCATCAAGGAGACGATCACGAAGCTCGATCAGCCGGCCACCGGCAATATTGAAGAGCTCCGCATGATTCCGCTCCAGTACCTGGATGTGAACGAGACCGTGACGATGCTGCAGGAGCATCTTCGGAAGCCCGGCGGCGTCCGCGGTCGGACGGGATCGGATCTGCTCGGCGATATGCGGGTGCAGGCCTCGCCGACACTCAATGCGCTGATGATCAGCGGGCGGTCGAGCGACCTGGACCGGGTTGAGCAGACCGTCAAGGGCCTCGACCGTGAGATCGAAGGGGCGGGTACGGCGCCGCGGATCATCGCCCTGAAGCATGCCTCGGCCGCCCAGCTGGCGACGACGCTTTCCCGTCTCTTTGCCGACCCGAGCATGCGACGTCAGGGTCGTTCTACGACCGATATTGTGCCGATCATTATGGCAGACGAGACGTCGAACTCGCTGGTCGTCCGCGCCAAGACCATCGATTACAACCTGATCGAGGATATGGCGCAGAAGCTCGACGTTGAGACCAGCGGGCCGACCGGCATCGACGTCGTGCTCGTCTCGCGCGGCGTCGAAGTGGCGAAGCTGGCTCAGCAGATCGAGAGCACGATCAACCGGAGTGAGCAGCAGAAGGCCACGCAGATTGCCGGGTACAAGCCGTCGCAGGTGTCGATCGGCACCGACGAACGCGGCCCCGCGCTGCTGGTGGGCGGTTCGCCCGAGATGTTCAAGACCGTCCGCGAACTGGTGTCGAGACTGGAAGAGGGACGTCCGGCGCCGGCGCAGTCGGCGACCGTCGTTATTCCGGTGCGGGACAAGAACATCCCGGCCGCGGATTTGAAGAAGATCATTGATCAGATGCAGCAGCAACGTCGGAAGTGATCGAGGGTCATCGCGGTGGCGCGCTGCGAGCCCTCGTATTTGAGGGATACGACCGGGAAGCACGACAGCTCCCCGTGGAAAAGGGGACAAACGGGATACCTCCGGTGATTTCGGCTCACGCGTGCGGTAGACGCGAGGGCCGGGTGCGCTGGAGGTGTGGACGTGTCTGGAGGATGAAGACATGTTGTGCCACATCCTGCTGATGACAGCACTCCTGGGTCAGACGACCCAACCCGCCGGGCCTGCCCCGGCGACCCGACCGGCCCCACGTTTCACCGTGGGCGGCGTCCCGCCGGAGGCGCGGACCCCCGCCGGCACTCCGACGCGGGCGCGGCCTGCGGTCGTGACACCGGCGCCCACGACGGCGCCCGCCGTGGTCGTCCGCCCGCCGGCACCCGCGGCAGTGACCCCACCGGCGACACAGCCCGCCGGCGGCGCGAGCTCGCTCGTCACCCTCTCCGGCAACGTGGACGTGCAGGTGACGTCGGATGGCAACATTGTCCTGACGGGGGATCCGAAGGACATCGAGGTCCTGCAGGAGTTCATCAACAGCCTCGCCGCCCAGCAGGCCCCGCCGCCGACGTTCCGCGTCTTCAAACTGGAAGGCGGGCAGGCGCAGTCGCTGGCCACCCAGCTCGTGCAGTTCTGGAACAACGCGAAATCCGTGAAGGGCGCCCTTCCGCCGGAAGACAAGATCTCGATCATGGCCGAGCCGCGCAGCAACTCGCTGATGGTTGCAGCCAGCGAAAAGAATATGGACGAGATCGCGCAGATCATCGAGGGCCTGCAGCAGCCCGGCCTCGAGATGACCGTCTACCCGTTCAAGCTCCAGTACATCAAGGCGGCCGAGGCGGAGCAGACGCTGCGGGACCT
Organism: uncultured Myxococcales bacterium; assembly: GCA_964577445.1. Taxonomy (GTDB): domain Bacteria; phylum Myxococcota_A; class UBA9042; order PHBI01; family JACKFB01; genus JACKFB01. Next base: position 2,164 of record CAZNZH010000354.1, on the reverse strand, counting down.
GCTCAAGAGCCGCGGGCAGCGGCAGGGTGTGCAGGGCGACCTCTTTGATATCAAGGCGGATGTCCGCACGAACAGCCTGCTCATCTCGGCCCCGAAGGCGGACATCGACCAGATCCGGAAGCTGATCGAGATCATCGATGTCGAACCGACCGTGGAGGCGGGCGGCGTCGTGAAGCTGGCGATCTTCCCGCTGGAAAAAGCGGTGGCCTCGGACCTGGCCGACGTGCTGGAAGAGATGCTCCGGGCCGAAGGCTCGCAGGCCAAGGCGATGGAGGAGCAGATCCGTCGACTTCAGACAGTGATCAAGACGAAGCAGGGCGACCGTGAGCTGACGCCGCTCAACCTGGAGAAGCCGATTCGGATCATCCCTGATCCAGGTACAAACTCGCTGATCGTCGCCAGCATCGAATCGAACCTCGAGCCGATTGGCGAGATCATCCGGCTCCTCGACGGCCTGCCGATGGCCGACGAGATGATGGTGAAGATCTACCCGCTCGAGCACGCCGATGCCGAGCAGTTGAGCGACAGCATCCGCACCATCTTCGAACAGGGCCAGCAACTCCCCCGCCAGCAGGGCAGGGAGGAAATCCAGGCCCGCGTCCCCAAAAACCTGCCCGGCGCGGCCCTCGCCTACAACATCGGTCTCGCGGTGGACACCCGCACGAACGCGATCGTCGTGGCCGGGCGGCCTGAGCAACTCGTCATCGTCGAGCAGATCGTCAAGGCGGTGGACGTCCAGGAAGACGCCAACAAGTTTCCGCCGCGCGTGATCAAGCTGGAGCGCGCTGACTCGCGCCGGCTCGCGGAAGGCCTGCAACGTTTCGCCGACCAGCGCCAGCAGGCGGCCGAACGGCTGGGTCCGGCCGCCGCAGCCCGCGAACGGATCACGGTGATTGCTGATACACGCACGAACAGCCTCATCGTGGTGGCCAAGGACGACAATTACGAGGAGATCGCCAAGCTTGTCCGCCAGCTCGACACCACGAGCCCCGAGTACCTGGGGCAGGTGCGCATCATCAACCTCGAGAACCTGGCCGCCACCGAGATCGCCGAGAAGATCAACGAACTGTGGACGGGACGCGCGAAGAATCTGCCCGGCGGTGAGCAGCCCTACGACCAGCCGGTCATCGTGACCGACACCCGCAGCAATTCACTCGTCGTGGCCTCCAACCAGGAGGATTTCGAGCTGATCAGCCGGATCGTGCGGGAACTCGAGCAGCAGAAGCTCTCGCCCATGGCGGACATCAAGCCGTTGATTCTGCAGCATGCGGACGCGACGAAGGTGGCGGAGATCGTACGCGAGCTGTTTGAAGAGCGGCGCAAGATGAGTCTCGCCCAGGGTGAGCAGGAGCAGCCGTCGGATCGTATCACTGTGGTCGAGGATCCCACGACACGCACTCTCTTCATTGCCGCGTCCAAGTCGAATTACGAGGAAGTCGTCCGCGTCGTCAAGCAGATCGACGTGCCCCCTGTCGTTGACGGGATCATCCGGACGTTCACCCTGAAGAACGCCCCCAACACCGAGCGCGTGCGCGACATGCTGCGCGAGTTGTTTGATGGCGGTGTCTACCGGGGGGCCGTCGAAAAGTCGAATTTGCCCGAGTCGGCGACGCAGGTTACGGTCGTGGCCGATCCGCGGAGCGGCTCGATCATCGTGAGCGCCAGCCCTGAAAACATGGCGATTGCCGAGCGGTTCATCCAGGAAGTGGATAAGGCCGAACTGCCCGTGTCGATGGCGGATTCGCGTTTCTTCCAGCTCAAGAACGCCGACGCCGTCAGCGTGGCCAACATGCTGGACGACCTGCTTCAGGGCATCCGCGATGCCCAGAAGACGGAAGGTGACGAGCTGACCTGGCGGATCATTCCGGACACGCGGAGCAACTCGGTGATCGTGACCGGTTCGCGTTACGCCGTCCGGCGGGTCGAGGAACTGATCCCGCGGCTCGACCAGGCCGCCACGGAGGGATCCACTTCCGAAGTGCGGGTCTACCCGCTGCGCGAGACATCGGCGGTTCGCGTGGAACCGGTGATCACGCGGCTCTTCGAGACCCGCCACCAGGGCGGGGGACAGACGGAGCGAACGCCCATCACCGTTATCGCGGACGAGGGATCCAACAGTCTCATCGTGACGGCCTCGCGTGAGGACCACGCCGCGCTGGCTGAC
>CAZNZH010000353.1:0-6310 GCA_964577445.1 uncultured Myxococcales bacterium | reverse complement strand
CGCCGGCCGACGCCGGCGCCCTCGGCGCGCGCCTGCCCGGGCGGCTGGTGCGCGTGCTCGGGCCGCGCGCTGAGCTGTTGCCGCTGGGCGTGCTCGGCCAGGTTCACGTCGGGTGCGGTGACGGTCCGATCGAGCCGACCGGCGTCTACGCGTCGTGGCGGGCCGCCGGCACGCTGGCGCACGCGCGGCTGAGGGACGCGGGGGTGACCATCGACGGCCGCACCGCCGATCCGCGTGCGCTCACCGAGGAGATCGCCGCGCTGCCCGGCGTGCGGGAGGCGGCCGTCGCCGCGCCCGAGGCGGCGGCGGGCGAGCCGGTCATCGTCGCCTGGGTCGTGCTCGAGCCTGGCGTCGAGCTGGCCCCGGACACCCTGCGCGCGCACTTCGACGGCCGGTGCCCTCCGGCCTTTCTGCCCTCGTTCGTGGTCGAGCTCGCCGAGCTACCCCGCGATTCGTCAGGCGCCATCAGCCTGAACGCGCTGCCGGTGCCCTTCGCGCGACCCGGCGACGCGAACGCCGAGGCGCTGCGCGCGGGTCTGGAGACGGTGGTCGCGTCGATCTACGCCGAGATCCTCGGGCTGCGGCGCGTCGGCCCCCACGACGGCTTCATCGAGCTGGGCGGCAACTCGCTGTTGGCGTTACGCGCGTTGGCCGAGATCGAACGCAGAATCGGCTGGCGTCCCAGCCCGCGGGTGCTCTTTTTTCAGACGGTGCGCCAGCTCGCGCATCGCGCGGAGTCCCAGGGTGCGGCGGCGGAGGCGACCTCGTGAGCGGCAGCCCCAGGCGATTCGGCGCGCCCGACCGCCGCCTCTACGGCACCTACCACGCGGCGACGGGGCGCGGGCGCGGCGGGCTGGCCGCCGTCATCTGTAACCCCTGGGGCGGGGAGGCGCTGCGGGCGCACCGCTCGCTGCGCGTGCTGGCCGAGACACTCTCCCGCTCGCGCACCCACGTCCTGCGCTTCGACTATTTCGGCACCGGGGACTCAGACGGCGGCCTCACCGACGGCTCCGTCGCGGGCTGGGTCGCCGACATCGCCGCCGCCTCAGCCGAGCTGCGCGCGCTCTCGGGCGCCTCGCGCGTCGTGCTGGTCGGCCTGCGCTTGGGCGGGGCCCTGGCGTCCCTGGCCGCCCAGCAGGACCCCGACATCGAGGGCGTCGTCCTGTGGGACCCCATTTGCTCAGGCAGCGCTTGGCTACAAGACCTGCTCGGCCCCGCCGCCGCCGCGCCCGGTGTCGCCGACGCGGACGGCCTGCCGCTCACCGCCACCCTCCGCGCCGACATCGCCACCAGCATCACCCCGGCGCGCCTGGCGAGCACCACCGGCCACCCCGGCCTTCGCCGCGTCCTCGCCCTGACGACGACCCCCGCGCCAGGCCAGGCCGAGCTGCGCCGCCGGCTCGCCGCGAGCGCGACGCACTTCCAATGGGACGCCGTGCCCGCGCCGGTCGCCTGGGTCGAGCACGGGTTTTTCGGCCCCGGCCCCATCGCCGCGCCCATCATCCAGCGCATCGCCGCCTGGGGTGGAAGATGAGCGCCGCCTACCGCGAAAAAGCCCTGGCCTACGGGCAGACCACGCCGCTCACCGGGGTCCTCTCGCTGCCCGGGAGGCCGGCCCCGCCAACCCAGCCCGTCATCGTGTTCCTCAACGCCGGCCTCATCCACCACGTCGGCCCCAACCGCCTGCACGTCACCCTGGCGCGCGCCCTGGCCGCGGCGGGCTACACCTCGTGCCGCTTCGACCTCGCCGGCATCGGCGACAGCCCGCACCGCGGCGACGGCCAGCCCATCCCCGAGGGCGTCGCCGCCGACATCCGGGCCACCCTCGACCACCTCGAGAGCAGCTTGGGCGCCCGCCGCTTCGTGCTCTTCGGCCTGTGCGCGGGCGCCGACAACGCCCTGGCCGCCGCCGCCGCCGACCCCCGCGTCGCGGGCTGCGTGCTGCTGGACCCCAGCATCCACCGCACCCGCGCCTGGTATGGCCACTACTACGCCGGCCGCGCGACGCGCCTGGAGAGCTGGAAGAGCGTGCTGACCGGCCGCCACCCCGCGTGGCGCCGCCTCACCGACCGCGCGCTGGGAGTCGTCCGCCCCGAGCCGAACTTCGCCGCCTGCGACGACGTCCCCTCGCCCGAGGCCGAGCCCGAGTTCTTCCGCTCCGGCCCCATCACCCCCGACGCCATCGGCACCCGCTGGCGCGACGCCCTGGCCCGAGGCGCTCGCTTCTTCGTCGTCTTCACCCTCGATTGGGCCATCTTCTACAGCTACGCCGGCCAACTCTACGACTGCTATCCAGACATCGACTTCGCCGGCACGACGCTGCACCACCGGCCCCAGACGCGCCACACCTTCACGACCGAAGCGGACCGAAATTGGCTGGTAGAATCGGTGATACAGTGGCTGCGGACGAGCCACGCCCCGGACGCCGCTGAGGACGCGAGATGAACCCCCGAAAACGCATCCGAGACGCCGAGTCGGGGCCGCTCGCCCTGGTGAAAGCTGCCTACCGGCTGGCCCAGCGCGGGAGCCTCGGCGGCCCGCACGCGCTGTGGGCGCCCGCGTGGGAGGGCCTGCGGCTCGCGCGTTCGACCGCCTGGCGCGCCCAGGCCGCGCTCTTCGTCGCGCCGATGTACCGCGGCCTCTGTAGCGAGATCGGCAGCGGCTTCAGCACCGGCATCTACCTGCCCTATGTCGCGGGTCGCGGCGAGATCATCATCGGCGACGACGTCTCGGTTTACGGCAAGGCCGACTTTCACTTCGGCGCCACCCTGGACGCCATCCCGCGCTTGGAGATCGGCAGCCACAGCGTGGTCGGCCACAACGCGTCGTTTTCGGTGTCCGGGCACATGGTCATCGGCGAGCACTGCCTCATCGCCAGCGGCGTCAGCTTCGCGGACTGTAACGGCCACTCGCTCGCGCCCGACAAGCGCCTCGCGCACCTGCCGCCCGAGCCCCGCGACGTGCGCAACGTGGCCGTCGGCAACAACGTCTGGATCGGCGCAGGCGCGCACATCCTGCCGGGCGCCACCATCGGCGACGACTGCATCATCGCCGCCCAGGCTCGCGTCCGCGGCGAGGTGCCGGCCGGCCACATGGTGCTGCCGGCCGACGGCAAGATCGTCTTGCTGCGGACCGAATAGCGCGCGCGGACCGAAGAGGGGGGCGTCCATGGGTTCGCGGGTGAAGCAGATGTTGGTGGCGGTGCCCCCGGTGCGTGCGGTCCTGCGAGCGCGCTATCGGCGCTGGTTCGCGACGCCTGAGGCGAGCGGCGCCTGCGAGGGAATCTACCCGGATTTCCAGTCCGCCTATGACGCCATCCCGGCGGGCTACCACCACGGCTACGACACGCCTGACGCCGCGCTGAAGTACGCGGACCGGATGAGCCGCATCGCGCCGGACGACTACCCGGCGCTCTTCTGGGTCTCGCGAGCGCTCGCCAGCGGCGCCAGGGCGGTCGTGGACTTCGGCGGCCACATCGGCATCGCGTGGTACGCGTGGCGCGAGGCCCTGAGCGCGCCGCCCGAGACGCGATGGACCGTGTGCGACGTGCCCGCGGTCGTCGCCGAGGGCGCCCGGGTCGCCAAAGAGCGAGGCGAGACCTCGCTGTTTTTCACGTCTGACCTCGCCACCACCCGCGGCGCCGACCTCTTCATCGCCCAAGGCTCGCTGCAATACGTCGAGACCTCCCTGGGCGCCCTGCTCGACACCGCGGGCCTCCCGCGCCACGTCGTCGTCCACACCACCCCCATGCGCCCCGGCCGCACGGTCTGGACCTTGCAGAACATCGGCCCCGCGATCTGCCCCTACGCGCTGCACTCCCGCGATGAGCTGCTCGGCTTCGCCATGGCGCGCGGCTACCACCTCGTCGCCGCCTGGGAGAGCGCCCGCTCGCTGCACGTTCCCTTTCACCCCGAGGTCGCCGACACGGTATACGCCGGCTTCTACCTGCGCCGCGGCGCCAGCCCGAGGTCCGCCCCGTGAGTGAATCCTCCCCCTGGATCGTGCCCCCCGGTCGCCCTGGCCCGCGCCTCGCCGGATTCTTGCGCGACGCCGCCCAGGGCGAGCGCCCGTGGAGCGAGGTCAAGCGCTGGGTGACCACGGGGAAGGTGAGCGTGGACGGCACGGTCGAGCGGGACCCGGGCCGGCAGCTTCAGGCGGGCTCCGAGGTCGCGCTGGACATGGACACGCCGCGTAAGGCCGGTCAGGAGCCCGAGATCCCGGTGGTCTTTCACGATGGCCACGTCATCTTGGTGGACAAGCCGGAGGGGATCTCGAGCGTTCCATATGATGATGACGAGCGGGACACGGCCCAAGACCGCGCGCGGGCGTGGCTGCGCTCGCACCTCGGCCCCGGCCCGCCGCCGCGGGTGGTGCACCGCATCGACAAGGACACCTCGGGCTTATTGATCTTCGCCCGCTCCCGCCTCGCTGAACGCACGCTGGCCAACCAGCTCCGCCTGCACACGATGGAGCGCCGCTACCTCTGCGTCGTCCACGGCCGCATCAGCCCCCAGCGCATCGAGAGCAACCTGACGCCCGACCGCGGCGACGGCCTGCGCGGCTCAACCAGCCGCCCCAACGCCAAGCGCGCCATCACCCACGTCGAGGTCGTTGAGAACCTGCCCGGCGCGACCCTGTGCCGCGTGCGCTTGGAGACAGGCCGCACCCACCAAATCCGCGTCCACCTCGCCGAAGCCGGCCACCCCCTGGTCGGCGAGCGCGTCTACATCCGCGACTACCTGAAGACCGGCCGCGAGCCCATGGCCGCCACGCGCCTGCTCCTCCACGCCGCCACCTTGGGCTTCGACCACCCCGTCGGCGCCGTCCCCATGCACTTCGAGTCGCCGCTACCCCCGGAGTTCGAGGCCGCGCTGCAGAGGCTCCGCGTCCCCTAGGGACGCAGGTGAGCGAGGGCATCCCTCACCATCTGTGACGGGGCTGGCGAGCGCCACCAAAACCGACCCGCTGGGTCGATAGGGGCGGCAGGTCCCGGTCCGAGGCACGGGGCTTGCGGGGGCTCAGGGCTGGTCGGCTGGCGTCGTTGGCCGTCCTCGTGGGTCGTGGGGCTCTGGGTTGTGTTCGGCCTCCTCCGCACGGCGATTATGCCGGCCAGCTCGATCTCCTCGGCGCGCGGTCGAGCGTTGACCCTGTCGCCCCGATAGAGCTTGCGCTGCCCGAGAGAGCCTGATAGTGCTTTGGACACTCGTCCAGTACACTCGTCCAGTACACTCGTCCAGGACGGACGCCCAGCCATGCACGATCCCGAGCCTCTCAGCCCCCTGTTCGAAGGCCAGTTGAACCACAGCGCCGAACCCGTAAAGCGCATCCTCGCCGCAGCGGAGCGCTGCCTGTGGCGCGCGGGCTACGGCGGGATGTCGGTGCGCAACGTGGCTGAGGAGGCGGGGGTATCCAAGAGCGTCCTTCACTACTACTTCCGCTCCAAAGACCACCTGTTGCTCGAGGTCCAGATCGCCGTCTACAACCGCCTGGCCAAAGAGGTGACCGACGCGGTGACCAAGATCGAGCCTGGCACCGCGCGTGCGCTCCAAGCGTTCGACGCGCTCGTTGAGACCGTGCGCTCGATGCGGCTGCCAGTCCTCTCAGAGCTGCATGCTCGATCGATCACCGATCCGCGGCTAAAGGCCCACGCCCGCCGCCTTCACGACTACATGAACAGTCTCGTCGTTGACCACATCCGGGACATCCTCGGCCCGGACCTCGACCGCTTGTCGCTGCCACCGCAGATCGCGGCGGATATCCTCATCGCGACAGTGACGGGGCTCGGCCTGCAGGCGGCGGTGGACGAATCGGCGCGCCTCGGGGCGGCGTTGACTGGCCTGCGAGCTCTGCTCGTGTTGAGCTTGACCGGATCGGGACAGGAGTAGCCATGGTTGTCGACAACGACAGTTGGAACACACGGTTCAGGGCGGCACACCACGGTATACCTCACGGCAACGCCAGCCTCACTGCTCGCGCGGAGGTAGGCAATGGCTGAGCGTCCCGGGGGCGGCGAATATGATGTCGTGATCGTGGGTGGTGGACACCACGGGCTCACCTGCGCGGCCTATTTGGCTCGTGCGGGCGTCGAGGTCTGTATCCTTGAGGGGAGGCACGAATGGGGAGGTGCGCTCTACACAGCCGAGACGACGCGGCCCGGCTTCTGTCACAACATCCACGCGAACTTCATGGAGTTTCTCCATGTCATGCCGTTCTACGCCGATTTCGGCCTGGAGAAGCTGGGCGCCAGGACGATCTATCCTGAAGTGCAGGCCGGCATCGCGTTCAAGGACGGACGACCGCCGGTCCTGAT
>CAZNZH010000352.1:0-6312 GCA_964577445.1 uncultured Myxococcales bacterium | reverse complement strand
CGCCGGCCGCCCGGGACGCAAGGGCTGCCCAGTCATCGTCGTGCGCACGGCCGCGGAGAGGCGCTCCATCTGCACCTGCCACCGCGCGTCGACGATCCCCTCCTCGAACAAGACGATGCACGACCCGCGGTCGACGTCGCCGGACGGGCGGACCGTGACCTCGACCGGGCGGCCGGAGATCTCCGCCGCCAAGCCGGGGGCGCTCTTTCGAATCGCGTCGGCGTCGTCGGCGTGACACCGAAGGGTGAGCGTCGTCACCGGGCCGGCGACCTGGAGCGCCCGGTGGATGTTCTCGATCAACGCCTGCTCATCGATCTCAGCGTCACGGTGGAGGATGGCGGTGGCCATGCGCGCGGCCAGAGCGACGACATTTTCGGCGAAGCGGTCGGTCAACTCCTGGGTGGCGCGCTCCAGGGCCTGCGCCGCGAGGGTGTACGGCTCGAGCAAGGACTCCATCAGGCGTTCGCTCGCGGCCACCGCCTCCTCGCGCGTGGCCTCGCAGTGAGGGCAAGGCCCGGCCGGCGCCAACTGCGCGACGTCAGCGTCCACTTCCGGCTCAGCGGCGCCCTCCGCAGAGGTCTCCGGCTCCAGAGGGCGCGAATCACCGCCCGCCCTGTCGATGCCCGGGGGCCACGCGGTCGCCAGCCCCTGCCCACCCGCCAGCCACGGCGCTGGGCGCACCCGCACCTCATCTGGCGCAAACGGCTTGGCCGATACATTCGGGTCACGCTGGTCCGGCGGGGGGCTCACACGCCATCACCTGGGCGCATGTTGACCTTCCCTTCCTCGGCGAGGCGCGACACGACCGCGAGGATCTGCACCTGGGCCTCCTCGACCGCAGCCCGCGCGACCGGGCCCATCGCCTCCATGTCGTCCAACACGATCATGGCCGCCCGACTCGACATGTTGCCCAGCACAAACTCCTTCAACTGATTGGACGCGGCCTTCAGGCCGACGGCGAGCTGCTGTCCGTCCACCTCACGCAGGATCAACTGCACCTCACGCGCGTGGAGCTTGACGAGGTCCTCGAAGACGAACATCCGAGACCGCAGCTCCTCGGTGAGGTCCGCGTCGCGCCGCTCGAGATCCTCGAAGATCACGGCTTCCTGATCGTTGCCCACGGCTTTCATCAGGCCCACCGCCGAGGCCAAACCATCGATCTGCACGGGGCCGACCTCATCGCCGAGCCGCAGCTCGCGCCCGACGATCTCTGCCACCTCCGCCAGCATCTGCGCGGGCACCGCTCGCAGGGTGGCCACACGACGTACCGCGTCCGCCTTGGTCTCGGGCGCCAGCAACGCCAGCACTCGCCCGCCCACCTCGGAGCTCAAGATGGCCAGCACCACCGCGATGACCTGAGGGTGTTCTCGCGAGATGACCTGGGCGAACGCGGAGGGGTCGGCCTCGGCGATCCGGCGAAGGTGGTCGGTGGCCGAGCTGGTGTCGCGCCCCAAGATCGCGATGAGGTTGTCCCGCCCGAGCGCGTCGGCGGCCACCTCACGCAGCTTTGATTCGTGACCCGCGACGCCTACCACATGGCGGTCCAGCTCGCTGTTCAACTCCTGGAGCACGTCGAAGACTTCGCGCGCCGACACATCGCTGAGCCCCTCGGATCGCCCGAGCAGCCGCTCCACGTCCTCCGGCGGTAGAATCTGGAACAGCTCTCGAGCCTGTGGCTTTTCCAACAGCATCACAGCGATCGCCGCCATGCGCGCGGGGTCGCGCGGTCGCGTCTGCTCGCCGCGAACGTGCCCGGGGTCCTGTCCGTCGCCGCGCCCGCTCCCCCCCGGTGTGCCGGTGTTGCTCACGCAGCTTCCCCCTTCTCGCGCGCTTCTTTCATCCAGCCCCGGAGCACGGCCGCGGTGCGCCTCACATCTTCTTCGGTGTGCTCCTGCGCCCTGCGACGCAACACCGCGATAATCTGCTGCATCTCACGCACCTCCGGCTCAGGCTCGGGCATGTGGGCCAGGGCCCGACGCGCCTCGTCTTCAAGGCGCCGCGCTTCGTCTTGCTCATCGAGCCGCCGGCGCCGTGAACGACGCCACAGGAAGATCGCCAGCGCGATGACCAGCACGAGCGCAACACCACCCACGATCAGCCAGACCGAGGGGACCGTGTCTAGGGATAGGGTGCCTGTTGCCGCCTCCGCCTCGTCGCTCTCGTCGGCTGAGACCGCGAACGGCTCGGCGATGATCTCCACCGCGTCGCCACGGGCCAGGTCCAACCCCGCAGCCTTCGAGATGAGGCCCTTCCACGCTTCGATCTGCGCATCGGCCGGCGGCGCCTCGCCCGCGGTGCTGTCGATGAGGACCGCGATGGACAGCCGCTCCACCCGCGCGTGGGGCGACTCCCGGCGCGTCGTGGCCCGGTCCACTTCGTAGTTCTTGATGTGGTCGAGCTTCTCGCTCTTCGCGGCCTGGGTCGGGGTCGCGCCGGTCGCCGCGTCCGGTCGGTCCGGGAGGTTCGACGCGGTCCCCGGCGGGCCCTGCTCGGGCCGGTCCACCTCGCGCGTCGCCTCGGTGCGCTCGCGCTCGCTTCGAATGACCTGACTCTCCGGGTCGAACTTCTCCTCGGTCTCGACCAGACGCGAGAAGTCGACGTCGGCGGCGACTTGGGCGCGCACGCGCCCTCGCCCCACGACCGGCTCCAAGAGCGCGACGATCCGGCGCTCAAGCGCCTGCGCGAGGTGCTGGCGGTACGCCAACGCGTCCTCCGACATCCCGTCGTCGCTGTCCGGTCGCGCCAGCATGGTCCCACTCTGGTCGACCACCGAGACGTTGCCGCTGGTCAGCCGCTCGACGCCACCGGCGACAAGCTGCCGAATCGCGTCCACCTGCCGCCGCTCCAGCGCCGCGCCTGGGACCAGGGTCAGCGCCACCGACGCGCTGGGGAGGGCCTGGTCTTCCGCGAAGAGCGCGCGCTCCGGCAGCACCAAGTGCACCCGCGCCCGCTGCACCTGCCCGAGGGACTGGATCGTGCGCGCCAGCTCGCCCTCAAGCGCCCGATGGTAGTTGACCCGCTCGGCGAAGGTCGACCGCCCCAGCTCGCTGGCGTCGAAGAGCTCGAAGCCGACCGTCTTCCCACTCGGCATCGCGCTGGTGGCGATCTCCAGGCGCGCCGCGTGAATCTGGTCCTCAGGCACCAGGATGGTCCCAGCCTCGCCCAGCTTGTACGGGATCGCGCGCGCCTGTAGGGCGGCCACCGCGGCCTGTTGGTCCTGGGGGTCCATCCCGTGCGCGACCGCGCGCCAGCCAGGCTGCACGACGCCGCGCAGCGCGACGTAGCCCAGCCCCAACATGGCCGCGGCGGCGACCGCCAAGATCAGACGACGCTGGGGCACCGGCAGGTTGTCGTACACCTGCCGGTAGCGCGCCAATCCGGTCGGCTCGGGTTTTTCCTCGTCTGCCATCCAACCCTCTCACACCGAACAACGCGGGCCGGGCGCCCGCGCTACGCGGCGCGTGCTCAGATCTGCATCCGAGCGATTTCCTGGTATGCGGCGATGGCGCGAGTCGTCACCGCCGTGGTCACCTGCATCGCGAGGCCCGCCTCGGCGAGCGCCACCATCACCTGATGCACCGGCACATCGTCGCCCTCGACGAAGCGCTGCACGAGCGCATCTCCGTTGGCGACCGTCGCGTTGGTCTCCGCCACAGCGGCCTCTAGGGCGTCAGCGAAGTCCGTGACCGGGTCGCGCGGTCCAGCCACCGGCGCTTCGGTTCCGACCGGCGCGCGCAGCGCCTGAGCGTCGCCCAGCGGCAGGTGACGTGAAATGGCTGTGATGTCCACCGCTACCTCCCGATCTCGAGGGCGCGCTGCGACATGTCGCGGATCGTGTTGAAGGCCTGGGCGCTGGCCTCAAAGGAGCGCGAGGCGCTGATCATATCGACCATCTCCTCGACCAGGTTGACGTTGGGCAATCGGACGTTGCCGTCGGGGTCGGCGTCGGGGTGGCCGGGGTCGTACACGAGCGGCCCCGGGCTGGGATCCTTCTGGATGCCGATGACCCGCACGCCCTCGCCGTCGACGCCCTCAGCGCCCTCGATCGGCATGCCCGCGTCGCGCGCGACGGCTTCGAAGATGATCTCCTGCCGCTGATACGCCCCACCCTCACGCGTCCGCGTCGTGGAGGCGTTCGCGAGGTTTGAGCTGACCACGTTCATGCGGGCGCGCTGCGCAGCCATGCCCGACGCTGAGATATCCAGACCACGAAACATGTGTAATCTCCTACGTGTCGCTGTCGCTAGATGCGACCCATCTCAGACAGCACGTTGAGCACCATCGAGTTCTGGCGGCGGAAGGCCTCGACGGCGGTGTTGAACCGCACCGAGTTGTCGGCGAGACGCGCCAGCTCGAGATCGAGATTCACCCCGTTGCCATCGAGGGTGTTGGTCACGTCCGATCGCTCGACCACGCGGTCGGCGGCGCTCTCGACGCCGTCGCCAGCGAGGTGCGCGTCATGGGTTCGGACAAACCCCGGGGGGACCACCTCGTCGCCCATCGCGTGGGCCAGGGCTCCCTCAAAGCTGAGGTCGCGCGGGGTGTACCCCGGCGTGTCGGCGTTCGCGATGTTGCCCGCGAGCAGCTCCTGCCGGCGAAATCGCAGGTCCATGGACGCCTTAAGCGCCGCGGTCGTGTCTTCACCCATGAGCCGCATCACTTCCTCCTTCCGGCAGCCGTGTGACCTCGCGGCGAGGGGCCACAGAGGCCACGCCGGAGGTGGGGGCGGGGACCTCGATCCCTCGCGCTCGGTAGCCTCGCAGCCGGTTTCGCAACGTGCGGATGCTGATGCCAAGCCGCTCGGCCGCGTGGGTCCTGTTCCCTCCGCAGCCGTCGAGGACCTGGAGGATGGTCTGCTCTTCCATGTCGACCAGGCGGTCGCCGCCGACCTCCGGCGCGGCCGGACGCACGCGGTTCGCGGGACCCAGCGGCACGTCGATGACCAACTGGTCGCTACAGATCCGCCCGTCGGGCGCGAGCACCACGGCCCGCTCGAGCACGTTGGAGAGCTCACGGACGTTGCCCGGCCAGGAGCAGACCATCAGCTTGGCCATGGCCTCCGCCGTCAGGGCGAGGGCGCCGCGCTCGAAGCGCAGCGCGAGCCGGTTCAGGATCGCCTCCGACAACGCCCCGACGTCTTCCAGCCGCTCGCGCAGCGGTGGCAGGTGTATCGGGAACACGTTGAGCCGGTAGTAGAGGTCCTCGCGAAAGGCCCCCTCCGCGACCATCCGGCGGAGATCGCGGTTGGTCGTCGCCACGATCCGGACGTCGATGGCGATGGGGGTGCTGCCGCCGACGCGCTGGATCTCGCGCTCCTGTAGCACCCGCAATAGCCGCGTCTGCAACGCGAGCGGCATCTCGCTCACCTCGTCGAGGACCAGCGTGCCGCGATGGGCGGCCTCAAAGCGCCCGACACGCCGCTCGGTCGCGCCCGAGAACGCCCCGCGCTCGTGACCGAAGAGCTCGCTCTCGATCAACGTGGCCGGCATCGCCCCGCAGTTCACCGCGACAAAGGGGTAGCGCACCCGCGGCGAGAGCGCGTGAATCCAGCGCGCCAGCACTTCCTTGCCGGTCCCGCTCTCCCCGGTCAGCAGGACCGTCGCCGGTGTCACGGCCACACCCCGCGCGAGCGTCAGGACGCGCTGCATGGCGGGGTTGGCGCTGTCGAGCAGTGGGCCGCACTCACGGGGCGCGCTGTCGACTTGGCGGGGGCTGACGATGGCGCTCACGAACGCTCCGGGTGAGTCAGTGCATTGCTTCGCCGCACTCCGGCGTGAGGCCAGACAATGCACGGGCCGTGCCAGACCCAGCGGGACAGTGATGGGACAGGCTTTCCAAGCGTTGTCGCGCACCGGCACCTCGGATCGTCAACAGCCTGACGCGCCGCGCGCCCTTTGGCGTCAACGCCCTGACGCGCTCGGCGTGGCTGGGCTCGGCACAATCTGCCGGGCGACTGGGCAAGCGGTGCCGATGTCGTGAGTCCCCGATACCTGGAGAAGTTTGACCCCACCACGGGGCCAGAACAGCATGAGGCGCACGCGATGCCATGGGCCCGCGCCAGGCATTGGTCCCCTAATCCCTCGGCGCAGCCCCGGGCTGCACACGACGCGTACGCTCAAGGCGTGGATGGACCCGACGAAGACACGTTCCGCCGCGAGACCGAGCTGGGACAGGCTCGCCAAACCCGTGGTGCACGCGCCGGATTCGCCGCTTGTCGCGGTGCTGGACGCGCTGGAGCGCCTGTCGGAGTCGTCGATCGCCGTCCTGGTCTGCGGTGAGAGCGGCTCGGGCAAGGAGGGCCTCGTGCGGGCG
>CAZNZH010000351.1:0-6325 GCA_964577445.1 uncultured Myxococcales bacterium | reverse complement strand
CCGTCGAGCGACCGCCACCCCGGAGCCCACCCCTGCCCCAGCCCCGGCCCGAATCTCCCCCCGGCAGCCCGGCGTTTCGCGCCCTCGCCACCTGGGTGCTCCGCCACCGCGCCCTCTGCTCGGCGCTGCTCGTCGCCGCGACCGCGCTCTGTAGCTGGCTCGCCGCGACCCGCCTCCAGTTCGACATGACCATCCTGGCGTTCTTGGACCGAGACTCCGAGGCCGCCCAGGTCCTCGACGAGTACCGCGCCCGCTTCGGCCGCGACGACGTCTTCGTGGTCCTCATCGAAGGCGACGTCTTCAGCGCGCCCTTCCTCGAGCGCCTCCGCGCCGTCCACCAGCAGATCGCCGCCCTGGACGTCGAGGTCAACGACACCGCCGACACCGCCCACCCCGACGCCGCCGCCGCCGCCGCGCCGCCGCCCCCAGCCGACGACGCCTTCGCCGGCTTCGACGACTTCGACGCCCCAGGCGCGCCCGCAGGCTCCGGCGACGCCTGGGGCGACGAGGCCGGCGGCACCGTCATCGACGAGATAACCTCCCTCATCAACATCCGCCGCGTCCGCGGCCGCACCGAGCCCGGCCCCGACGGCGGCGACCAGATCGCCCTCGAGGTCGGCCAGCTCCTCACCCCCTGGCCCACCCCCGACGCCCTCCCCGCCATCCGCGCCGACGCCCTGTCCGACCCCCAGATCGTCAACCGCGTCGTCGACCCCACCGGCCGCTACGCCGCCATCATCACCCGCACCCGCCTCATCGACGAGGCGAGCAACGCCAAAGTCGACGCCGCGCTCCGCGCCACCCTCGCCCGCGCCGACGCCCCCGGCTTCCACCCCCAGCTCGCCGGCGCCCCCTCCCTCGCCGTCACCCTGCGCGCCATCACCCTCGACGAGACCGGCCGCCTCTTCGCCTCCGTCTTCTTCGTCGTCATGGCCGTCCTCTTCTGGCTCTTCCGCCACCCCCTCGGCGTGCTCCTCCCCGGCCTCGTCGTCCTCCTCTCCAGCGTCTGGGCCTTCGGCTTCATGGCCATCCGCGGCTCCCCGGTCACCATGCTGACCACCATCCTCCCCGCCTTCATCGTCGCCGTCGGCGTGGGCGACGCCGTCCACATCCTCAGCATCTACCGAGACCAGCGCCGCCGCGGCGTCCCCAACGACGACGCCATCATCCAGACCGTCGCGCTGACCGGCAAACCCGTCCTCTTCACCTCGCTCACCACCATCTTCGGCCTCATCAGCTTCAACTTCGCCTCCATCACCGCCATCGCCAACCTCGGCAACGCCGGCGCCTTCGGCGTCACGGCGGCCCTCATCCTCTCGCTGACCGCCCTGCCGCTCGCCCTCACGCTCAACCGCAAGAGCCTCCTCGGCGCCGCCGGACCCTCCGAATCCCCAGCAAAACCCGATCGGATCTTGCGCTTCGTGAGCTTCTGCTCGGCGCTCTCCGGCCGCCCCTTCGACTCCCCGCTCACCACCCCACCCTCGCCCGCCCGCCGCCGTGCCGTCTTGGCCGCCGCCGCCCTCATCGTCGCCATCGCCGCCATCGGCATCACCCAGCTCCGCGTCTGGCACGATGCGCTGTCCTGGGTCCCCCCCGAAAACCCCACCCGCCTCGCCTTCGAGGCCGTCGACACCCACCTCGGCGGCGTCGCCACCATCCAGCTCCTCATCGAGCCCACCTCCCCCCTGGGCGCCAAAGACCTCGCGTTTCTCCGCGGCCTCGACGCCCTCGAGACCCACATCCGCGCCTACCAGCACCCCACCATCCCCCACGTCGTCGGCTCCGTCGTCAGCGTCCTCGACGTCGTCAAAGAGACCCGCCGCGCGCTCTACGGCGGTGCGGCCAGCGAGCTCCGCCTCCCCGACACCGCCCGCGAAGCCCAAGACCTCCTCTTCCTCTTCGAGAGCGCCGACCCCTCAGCACTCCACCGCCTCGCCACCGCCGACCTCCGCCTCATCCAGATGACCGTCTTCGTCAAATGGCTCGAGGCCACCTCCTACGGCCCGCTCACCGCCCACGTCGCCGCCGGCGTCCGCCAGCACCTCACCGGCCTCGCCACCGTCCGCGCCACCGGCACCGTCCTCACCCTCTTCATGCTCATCTTGGTCGGCGAGCTCCGCCTCGGCCTCATCGCCATGCTCCCCAACCTCTTCCCCATCCTCTGCGTCCTCGGCATCATGGGCCTCACCGGCGTCCCCATCGACATGTCCAACCTCCTCGTCGCCTCCATCGCCATCGGCCTCGCCGTCGACGACACCATCCACTTCCTCCACGGCTTCAAGACCCACTACCGCATCCACCACGACGTCGAGGCCGCCATCTCCGACACCTTCCGCCACACCGGCCGCGCCCTGGTCGGCACCACCCTCGTGCTCTGCGCCGGGTTCAGCGCCCTGATGGCCTCCCAGCTCGCCAGCACCCAGCGCTTCGCCTGGCTCACCGGCCTCACCGCCGCCATCGCGCTCCTGGCCGATCTCATCCTCAGCCCCGCCCTGCTCCGCACCTTCTACGGCCGCCGCCCGCCCCCGCCCCCTTGACGCCGCGGCCCCCCACCGCCGACGATACGGCCACCTCGGACCCCGGCACACCCCCATGAAAATCCTCGACTTCCGCGTCCGCCCCCGAGTCGAGTGGTTCTACCGCGAGCTGGTCCCCGACCCGATCCCCGCCTTCAAGCGCTACGTCACCCTCTACAGCGCCGAAGAGCGCCTGACGCTCACCGGCTGGGACGCCTCCATCGCCGAGATGAACGCCGCCGGAGTCACCCACGGCGTCATCTTCGCGGGCGACGCCGCCGGTAACGAGCACGTCTTCGAGGCCCTGGCCGCCCACCCCAAGACCTACGTCGGCCTCGCCGGAGTCCGCGCCGATCTCGGCATCACGCCCGCCCTCAAAGCCCTCGAGCGCGCCTACGCCACCCCCGGCATCTCGGGCCTCAACCTCAGCCCGTTCATGACCGGCGTCTACGCCACCGACGCCCGCAACTACCCGCTCTACGCCCTCAGCGAAGACCGCGGCAAATGCGTCCTCATCCACGCCTCAGCCCACTATAACCCCAACCAGCCCCTGGACCTCGGCGACCCCATGCAGGTCGACCGCCTCGCCGTCCACTTCCCGCGCCTCAAGCTCGTCATCGCCCACGGCGGCTATGGCTTCGGCGACCTCGGCCCCACCATCGCCAACCGCCACGACAACGTCTTCATCGACTATAGCGGCATCCACCCCCGCCACCTGACCCCGACGATCCTCGGCTGGATAAACGGCCCCCTGGCGAAAAAATCGCTGTTCGGCACCAACTACCCGTGCCTGCCCTACGACATCGTCGAGGCCTGGCGCGAGCGCATCAAACCCGCCAACCAGCCTGATTTCTTCTATGGAAATGCCGCGCGCCTGCTCGGCCTCGAGGCCGAGTAACATGACCCGCCGCGACGCCACCGACTCCACGCCCACCCCCGGCCGCATCCGCCTGCACTACAGCGCCGAGTTCGCTCTGGCCGCCGAGGAGCCGTCCTACCCGAAGACGGACAACTCCCAGCTCCAGCTCCGCGGCCCCATGGACGCCGCCGCCTTCACCGCGGCTTATAACGCCGTCATCCCCGACTTCCCCATCACCCAGAGCATCATCGAGGAGCAGCAGCACGGCCTCAACCACCGGCTGTATTGGGTGCGACAGCCCGACCGCATCGGCGCCCCGCCGAACCCGCTGCAGTGGGCCGACCTCCGAGACCGCGCGCGCGAGGGCTACGACCCGGTGCAGCTCACCCAGGACTTCCACCAGGAGCGGACCGCGCGAGTGAGGGATCTCGGGCGGGAGTTCCCCATCCTCTTTTACATGCTGCGGTTGGAAGACGAGGTCCACGTCCTCTCGATGGTCTACCACCACGTCGCCGTAGACGCGGCGTCGGGCTACGAATTGATCAAGCGGATCCTGGCAGATTACCACGAACGAGTGACAGGCGAAGTGCCACCCTGGGCCAAATCCGCCTCCATCGCGTCCCAAGCCGCCGACCGCGCCGAGGCGAAGCCCCCGCCAGCCATCCGCTACCTGCGAGACCAGCTCAGCGCCTACTACCTGAAGTCCCAGCGCGACATCTCCCAGATCACCACCACCCGGCGCCCCGGCCTGTTGGGCCGCCACTGCTACCGCGCGGTCTTCGAGCCCGACGGCAGCTTCGGCGCCATGAAGCGCCTGGCCAAACGCCACGGCGCCACGCTCAGCGACGTGCTGCTGGCGTCGATCAGCCGCAGCATCGGCGCCTGGGACCGCGAGCGGGGCGCGAGCGCGAGGTCGCAGCGCTGCCTGCTGGTGGTGAACTCGCGAGGCCGCATCCCCGAGACCGCCAACGAGAGCATCGCCCTGACCGGCCTGGCCCTCGAGGTGACCGCGCCCGATGTGCGAGGTCTGGACGCAGTAGTAGAACACTTCCGCGACGTCCGCACCGCCCAGTGGGAGGCCGGCGTCGACGTCGCGAACTTCAAGCTGCTAGATGCCATCGCCAAGTCGACGCGAGTGATGCCAAAGCAGGCGCGGTACTTCGTCGCGAGGCGCGCCGTCCAGGTGCCAGTGACCTTCCTGCTGTCCAACATCGGCATCATGTGGCCCGAGGTCAAAGACGGCCGGATGACAGGCCGCTCCGAGCTGACCGAGGCGGGCGGGCTGGTGCTAGACGACGTGCACTCGAGCCCCTCGATGGCCAAAGAGATCGGCCTGGGGGTGATCGCCAGGACGCTAGGCGGGCGCCTGTTCATCAACTACAGCGCGGACCGCTGGCGCTTCCCGTCCGAGCAGGCGCGTGAGCTGACAGACAGGATCTCGGCCGATCTCGAGGCGATCAAGTGATCCCCGAGGGCGCGGTGGTGCTGACCGCGGAGGCGCTGGCGGCCGAGCCGCGCTGGGAGCCAGCGCGGGCGATGGCGCTGCGGGGGAATTGCAGGGGCGTGTTGCTGCGCGGGTGGCAGCAGCTTTGCGTGGCGCGCTGGGGGGCTGGGGCGCCGGCGCGGGTGCGGGGGGCGCTGGGCGCGGACAGCAGGCTGCTGCCGGACAAGCCCGGCAGGCTGGCCTGGCTGCCGGTGGGCCTTCAGATCCGCGTGACGGACGTGATCGTCGCCGAGTTCCTAGGCGGGGACACCAGGGGCGTCGAGACCGCGCTGCGCGAGAACAGCCTGGCGGCGAGCGACGGCATGATGGCGAGGATGGCGCGCGGGCTGGGGCCGGCGGGGCTGATCAGGAGGGCGACGGAGTGGCAGGCGCACCTGTACGACGTCGGCCAGGTGAGGGTGGAGGTTCGGGAGCGGGAGTGTGAGGCGTTGGCGGTGTTTGAGGGGGCGGAGATGTATGAGAACCCGACGTGGCGCGGGTTGCAGCTTGCGGCGCAGCGGTTGGTGATTGAGAAGAGCGGGCGGGGGGTGAGGGAGATTTACGGGGTGGGGTTGCGTGGCGGGGGGTATGGGGTTTATGTGGGGTGGCGTTAGCGTCCTCGGACGATTCTCGAGGGGCAGATGGCCGGGCGCCCGGCTATGATTCAAAGCATCGTCACAGGAAGAGCTTGAAGCAGACGCGACCGGATATCGATGCAGCTTCCGACCAATGGGTCTTGGAGCAACTGCGGGCGACACTACGCCTGCGTCGGCTCTCAGGCAGTGACGTAATCGCCGTCATGGGACGCCTACGCGTGGTCGTTGAGATGCGAGACCGGAGACGTGAACTGCGCTGGCTGAGCCTGTACTGCGACTGGTGCGCCCACCCCGAACTGGATAGGAGTCCCGCTATTCTGGAGTTGCTAGAGGTTATGGGTCAGTCCATTCTCCGACACTCCGATGCAACTGCCCTCGCACCGTTCTTCCGAGAAGTTGGCGTTCAGTTGATGGATGGATTCCGGAACGACTTCAGAAGCATCCTGCTCCAATGCGACCTGCCCGCCAGATGGGCAAATCACGACCGATCTTGGCTTGAGTTCGCACGCGGCGTCGTAGTTGAGCTCATCGATCGCCCGCTTCGGCCCAAGTCGGACAAGCCGGTGCGCATTTGCAACGAAGCGGGGACCCGGCAACTCGACGTCAGACAACTCTCATTAGGTATGCACGACGACCGTGTCCACCTGATGTTGGTTGCGGATTATGACTTCGACGGCCGGACGGTGGAGAATATTACCCACGTCATCCCCTTGTTTATTAAGGGCCCACGAGTCCTCCCGGGATACCTGACCGGGAGGGAGCCGGCCCCGGGCTCCGCAAAAAAGCCGAGATGATTTGAAATGGGTGCAGCTCCTCACCCTTCACAATAAATTTATCCGGCTCCACAATGGACTCCACAAGATAATCCAGC